>NZ_JBEXKG010000002.1:0-204251 GCF_040609555.1 Streptomyces sp. NPDC004658 | reverse complement strand
CGCTTCCGGCAGACCGGTCAGGTCGGACTCCTGCCAGGGCAGCGGCACCTCGCGGAGCGCGCGGTCTGCTCCGCAGACACGACGCGCCGCCGCTACGGCGGCGGAACAGGAATTGCTCCGCAATTCCAAATTCCGGCTCCGCCGGAATTAACGGGCCAACTCCGTTGCCCCGGGCCCGAATTCGCTCCGCGATTCGGGCCAGAACGGGATTCGCTCCGCGAATCCCTCGGGCTGGCTGCACAGAGAGCAGGGAGGCTCTCTGGCCCATTCTTGCCATTCCTGATGAGACGTCAGTAATGGAACTCTCCGGCCTGTTATAGCTCCCCTGACTCCGGGCTCGCCGTTCTGAATAGGGTCTCACTTTGCGGATCGTGAAGGCTGTAGTTCAAGGGCTAAGGAAGCAAAAATCTAGGGAACTTCCGAGAGATCGTCTTCCTCCGCTGTGAGCGCGAGGCGTCTCGGGGTGAGAGAGGCCGGCTCGCCGCATCCGGCCAGACCAGCCCAGTTCAGACTCCAGGACCGTGGAGAGGGAGCGCCGCCCAGGCGAACCCTGCTGGCCCGTGGGTGCTGGGGCTCCCCGATCAATGCCAGGTGGTCTGACTTTTGTCCTGTCGAACGGTGCGTCAAATTCGACTTGATTCCTTTGACGCTGCCTCAATAGCCTTGTCTTTATGCCACAATAACGTACATGTCGAAGAAGGACGTGTGGGTTCGGATCGGTGGCAAGACCTTCACTGCCGACACTATCAAGCAGATAGATGAGAGTGAACCCCGCTACCTCCAAGTCAAGGTGACTGGCGAGCGGGAGCCTTTGAAAATTCGTGGTCGTGTTTCATGGCGGACTGAGGGATTGACCGACGAGGAGCGGCGGCGTTACTCCGATTCCATGCTGCCTGCGGTTGTCGCGCAGGGGCTCCTCGACGCCATCGCGTCCTGTGCGGCGGACGGCGGGCACTGGCTGCTCAGCTTCGAGGACAACCCCGCTCAGACGGAGGCGAGTTGGGTACGTTGCGAGTTGGGTAAAGATGGGCTGCCGTCACAGCGGCGTGCGTACGAGGGAACTTCGGTCACTGCGAGCACGACGGAGCCGGCCTCTGCGTCCAGGGGCACGGGCGGATCGGATGCGATGCCGGCGGGCGAGCGTGCGCTGCTTGCTCTCGGGTACCGGCGGGACAGTCATCGTCGGGAGCGTCTGGATGAGCGGGAGCGGCAGCGGATGCTTGCCCGGGTCCCTGCGCACTGGCGCGTGCCCGGTAGGCCGTCCGCGGAGCCTGGTGCGGCGGCCGGTGGCGGCGAGGGGGACGTCGCGGTGAGCGATGAGCAGCGTTGTGGGGCCAAGCATGGAGGCCTCGGGCGGATCTGTGTTCTTCGGGAGGGCCATGTGGGACTGCATCGTGGTCACAGTCCTGCTGGCGTTTTCGCGTGTTGGGAGGGTGACGCTGACATCTAAAGACGGTTGAGTACTGACGGGGTGCTCACGTGCAGTTGGGCGTGGGCTGGTCAGTGCGGTGAGGCCAGCTTGCTGAAGACCCAGCGGAGGACTTCTTGGTCGACGCGGGTGCGGCCGGTGCGCTTCAGGGCGGTGCGGGTGAGGGCGGTCAGGCGGGCCCAGTTGCGGAAACTGCCGTGCGCGGCGCGGCTGTCGGCGTAGGTGATGTCGTCGGGGTCGGCGTCGGCCCAGATGGGGTGGTAGAGCGGGATCGTCTGGAGGACCTCGTCTCGGGTGAGGCGGGTGAAGCGCTGCCAGATGAAGATCCGGGAGGAGAGCATCGGTTCTTTGGTCAGCGCCTGGTGGCAGCCTTCGCCGCCGACGAAGATGACGGCGAGCTGGGTGTAGGGGTCGTCCCAGAGGTATCGGACGTATTCCAGCTGGTCGCTTTGGAGCCACTGGGCTTCGTCCAGGACGAGTGTGCGTGGGTGTGTGGCGAGTGCGTTTTTGAGGAGGTGGTCGAACTGGCTGGCGTAGCGCGGGGGTTGGCCTGGTAGTTCGAGCGCGGTGTGGAGTTCGTGGCGCACGGCGCGGGTGGTGGCGCGGGCGTGGAAGGTGATACGGCGGATGTCCTCGTCGGGTTCGAGTTGGCGCAGACAGCTGGTGACGGCCATGGTCTTGCCGAAGCCGGCGCCGCCGTGGACGCACATCATGGCGCGGGCGTCGATGGTGTCGGTGAGGTTCTCGCGGGCGGTGAGCAGCGCCTGGGTGGTCACCAGGCGGGCATCGGGCAGGGCGACGTACTGGTCGGTGGATGGTGGGGGCAGGTGGCCGCCGGTCATGGGGAGTCCTCGCTGGGGGTGGGGGGTGCGGCGGGGCGGGTGCGGGCTTTGAGGGCTGCGGGGATGGCCCAGTCGGCTGGTGGCGGGGCGGGCGGGATGAGGTCGGGTAGCGCGAGGGCGGCCAGGTCGGTGTGCTGCTCCTGGTCGAGTTCCCGGGCGGCTTCGGTGGCGGTCGTGGCGTCCAGACGGTGCGCGTGGCCAGGTGTGGTGGCGGGGGCGAAGCGGGTGTGACGCAGTTGCTCGGCGGCTTTCGCCTCGTCGCGCAGGCGCCGGGCGCGCCGGGCACGGGTGCGGCGCAGCGCGGCGAGCTGCTCGTCGCTGGCCTGGTCGGCGAGGTGAGCGGTGCCGAGGTGGCGGCCGTGGGGTGTGCAGAGTTCGATCTCGTGGGTGTGGTGGGGCATGAAACGCACGGTGACTTTGAGGCCGGCTTGTCCGGTCATCCAGTCGGCGATGTAGTCGCGGCCCTGGAAACGGACGCCGTGGCTGGTGACGGTGCGGGTGCGGGCGTCGTCCTAAAGAGTGAAGGTCCACACGTCGGCGGCGGGGACGTCGTTGAGCGGGGTCGGATCGGCCTGCCACGCTTCGAGCGGGGTTGCGCCGTGCAGTTCGGCAGGTTGGTGCTCGGTGTTCCACCACTGCGCCCAGGCCAGCACATGTTCGGTGAACGCCTCGAACGACATCGGTGGGGCCGTCTCGGGGCGGCGGTCGGGGCGGCGGAGCGGCTTCTTGGGGGTGTAGCCGGGCAGGGCCGTGAACAGCATGCGGGAGACACAGTGGTTGAGGTTCTCGATGCTGCCCTTGAGGTGGGGGCTGTAGGGCGGCAGGACGGTGATGTCCGCGTCCAGCGCGGTCAGGGCGGCGGTGACGGTGCGGGAGAGGAAGTCGCGGCCGCGGTCGAAGCGGACGTGCTCAGGCAGGCCGCCGACGGGGCCGTAGGGGTCGGTGCGCAGGACGGCGGAACGCAGCGCGGCCAGGACCGAGGCGCGGGTGGGTGTGCCGGGGGTGACAGCGAGGCCGGTGATGGCCTTGGTCGCGCAGTCGATGAACCACGTGACGTACGGGGGTACGAGATCGCCGTCGGCTTCGACGCGGAGCGGGGCCTGGACGTGGTCGGCCTCCCAGACGTGGTTGCGCCAGGCCCGGGGGCGTTTGGCGAACACGTCCAGGGCGCGGGCAGCCTCGGGACCGTGGCGGTAGCCGGCCCGCTCCCCCGCCGTCACATCCCGGCGCAGAGCCCTGAGGAACGTCGGCAGCGACGGCACGGGGTCCAGCAGCGGCACGGCCGCGGGCGGAGCGCCGCCCGGAAGGCAGGCGGCGGGTTGCGACAGGCCGGGGTCGATGCTCGTGGAGGTGCCGGTCTGCGTGCCGGTGTCCTTGGGCGGCTCGGTGTCGGCGGCGGCACGGGCGCGGGCGACGAGTTCACGGTGGACCGCGGAGGCGTTGCCGTGCCAGTACGCCAGCAGCACCCGGATCTCGGCAGTGATCTCGAACCGGACGGTGCGGCGCGCTCCCGGACGGGCGGCCGTCTCGGGTATGGCGGTCGCTTCCGCCAGCCACCGCCATACCGTGCGCTCCGAGACGTTCAGGCACTGGGCGGTGGTCCGGACGTGGGCGCGGGTGAGCCGGCGCTCGGCGCGCAGCGCGAGCAGACGGCGTACGGCCGGGGCTCGCAGGGCGGTGAGTGAGGCGGGGTCCAGGTCGGGGTCGGACGGGGGTGGTGACGGTGCTGGGGCGGGGTTGTGGTCGGGGGTGGTCGCGGTCATGGGTGTCCTTCGGCCCCCGTGAGGTGAGATCGGTCAGGGGGTGGGGCCGAGGCGGGAGCAGGCGCGGCTCAGCAGGGCGCGGTCCACCGGGGTTTCAGGGTGACGGAGCAGGGTCGCGTAGGCGTGGGAGGTGATCTTCGCCCAGGTGCGGAAGTTCCCCTTCGCGTGTGTGGTGTTGGCGTGCAGCAGGTCGGCGTCCGTCACGGCGTCCCACAGCGGGTGGAACAAGCGCAGCGCGGTGGGGACCTGGCTGGTGTCCAGGCGGGGCACCTGCTGCCAGGTCAGCACCCGGGAGGCCAGCGCCGGGGCCCGCGTGAGGGTGCGCTCGGCGCCCGCGCCGCACAGCACGAGCGAGGTCTGCGTGGTAGGCGCGTCGACGAGCAGGCGCAGGTAATCCAGTTCCGGGGCGGCGATGCGCTGCACGTCATCGATGACCAGCACACCAGGGGCCTGGAAAGCCTCCAGCAGCGCGCGGTCGGCCGCGTCCGTGCGGTTCGTCAGCGCGGTGGCGGGCAGACCGAACGCGGTCAGCAGCGCTGCTCTCAGTTGCGGCAGCGCCGGTTTCACCGCCACCAGCGCACGGTGCACCGGCGTGCGGCGCGGCAGCAGGCGCAACGCCTGCTGCACTGCGACCGTCTTGCCGTGCCCGGGGTCCCCGTACACGCACACGATCCCGCGGGCCGTGATGGTGTGCGCGAGCGCCTCGGTCACCTGGCCGAGCTGCCGGGTGGAGACGACGTGCGCACCGGGTACGTACAAACGCACACCGCTGTCGGTGAACGGCGTGGCGTGGGCTGTTTCAGCGTTTTCCGCGCCGTCCCTCGCTGCGGGATCGGTGGTCGCCTGGCCGGCCTCGTCGACCGTGCCCGGTAGGGCCAGCTCGGCCAGCGCACGGTCATAAGCGGCCGGATCGCCCCGGGCGTATCCAGGACGAGGAAGGTCAAGGACACGGCCCGCACGCCGTTCCCGGTTCACTGCGTGGTGCAGCGTCGTCAACGACGGCAGGCGGTCCCGGCCCACCATGGGAAGCACGTCAGCGGCGTGCTCGGCCATCCAGCGGTGTAAGGCCTTCACGTTCCCGCCCAGCTCCCCCAGCCGGGCCCACAACGCATCCGTCAACGTGAACGCCTCACGCCGCCGGGTGGGTTCGAACGATCCCGACTCCTTCGCCACGGCCAGCCAACGCCACACCGTGCGCAGACAGACCCCCGCCGACTGCGCGGCGATCCGCACATGCACCGTCTGCAGCGTCCCGGCCTCATCCAGCACGAGAAGACGCCGCACCACCACCTGCCGGGCCAGCACACGATCTTGTGCCCCGGAGCCGCCAGCCGATCTCTCGGCTCCCACCGCAAGCATCGGCAGCAGAGACGGCGAAGCCGGCGAAGAAGCTGTCATACCGGCCAGCCCACACCCCGGGCCTGACCAGAACACAGGAAACCTCATCCCCATGACAGCCGGCAACCGGGTGTGCTAGCCCGAACCCTCACACCACAGCAGCCGATTGGTCATCCCATGACAGCCATGATCCAGCACGCCTCGCCGAGCAAGGTGCTGGTAGGCAGGCCATCCACCACATCAAAACCCGCTGCCAACCAACCCACCGCCACAACACCGACCATTCACAGGCGGCGGGATGTCGTCGGGATGGGCTGCGGCGATGTGCCGGGCGACGGCGAGTTGCTCGTAGAAGCAGCCCTCGTCCCTGCGGATTGCCTCGGCGAGGCTGGCCAGCAGCGCTGCGCACTCGCCGCACGCGAACATGAACGGCGGCGGTAACGGCAGGATGGCGTCTTCCGGGAGCTCCATCTCTCTCTCCTTCGAGGAGGCCCGCCCCGCCTACTCTTCCGGAGACAGGCGGGACGGGGGCATGTGGGTGCGGCCCTGACCCGAAACGGCCGCCATGGGAGTGCGTCAGTGCAGGGTCCTCGCCAGCACCAGGGCGAGGACGGGGCCGGTGACGGCCGCCACGTAAAGGAACAGGCCGACGGCCGCCTTCACGACGCGGGCGCGACGGCTGGCACGGTCAGCGCCTCGTAGTGGTCGCACAGCGCCAGAAGTGAGCGGGCCAGTTTCCGCGCGTAGGGCAGCTGATCGTGCGGGCCGGGGCCGGGCCGGGCGCTGAGCTTGCGCCGAGCCTCGCCGATACATGGACGCGCGCAGTACCGGGGGATGTCGTCCTCGGGAAGCCGTGCGGCCAGCTGCTCGACCGTCAAGATGGCCAGCTCGATGTGACCGCGCAGAGTGGCGGTCAGCGTGGCCAGCTCCTCGCCGGTGGGCGGCTCCGCAGTTTCGTGGGGCAGCAGCAGGGCGATGGTCTGGCGCATCGTCGCGATGTCCACCGGTGCCCCGTCGCGGCTGGTCTTCGCCATGGCGTTCACGGGCGCACCGCCTGTCCCGACCGATGTTGAAGGCACGCGCACGGCGGGTATGCGGTGCTCATCACCGGCAGGGGCTGGTCCCCGGGCGTTACGGTGACCGTGCCACGCTCTTGGATGATCCTGCCGTAGCGGTCCACTGAGTAGACGCGCATCGTCATCCCGCTGCCCCGTGCGCTCGGCTGGGGTCGGGCGGTACCGTTCATCATGTCGACGCTCCCTCGCTGGTTTGAGCGTTGGCCACTCCCGGGGTCGTTCGCGCGGCCGCCGGGTCTTTCATGGCGTTTGCCGGGCGAGGGTGCGTCTGCGTCATCTCGCGTCGGCAGCCGCACGAGCGGATCTGCCAGACACGGGTGGCCCCAAGGACGACCGCTTCGCCCGCCAGGCGCAGGGGACGGTTCACGGCTCCGCAGTCGAAGCACGCCTCGCCGTGATGACGGACGATGCTCACCCGGCGGTCAACGACCGTGGGAGTGAGCGAGCGTACTTCCTGCATGCCCCGTGCCGATCTGTGTGCCTGCGCGTGCACACATGGTGAGGGTGAGGGGGCGTCAGAAGTACCCCAGTCAGGGGTACCTGGCGGGGAGCGCTCAGGTTGCAGAGCACCACTCGGCGAACGCGGTCAGCGTCTCGGAGTCGGCTCGCCTCAGACGCCGCAATTTCGATGCGTCCTCTCGTACCCACGGGTGGCCTCGGGTGTGCTGTGGCGCGATCTTCCTGGCAACCTTGAGAGACTCGAACGCCCCATCGGGCATGCCGGCCCACAGCTGCGCCCGCGCCAGCTCGATGTAGAAGCCGGACCGGCGTTCCGCGGGCAGGTCGGTGGGGGGCTTCCATTCGTGTGAGACGTCCAGGGCGTCGCCGACGTGGTCACCGCCGAGGCTGACCGCCACGGACACCCGGTGAACGCGGACCGAGTCAGGGCCGAAGGCGGTGCCGTGGTAGACGTCCTCCTGGACGGCCTCGGCGAGTTGCTTGGCCTCGCCGATGTGCTCGGTGGCCGCGGCCGCGTCCTTGGCTCGTCCGGCGATGACCGCGGCCCTCATATGCAGCGATCCTCGGGCCGCGCGTTCGGCGGCGGTCAGCGGCGCCGGGGCCGCGTCGATGGCCTGTTGCAGGGCTCGCAGGCCTGCGGCGTGTGCGCGTGCGGCGAAGAACGTCTCCGTACGGACGTAGGCGACGGACGCGGACAGCAGCGGGTCGCCGGCCTCCGCCGCGGCCCAGCGCATGAGTTCGACCAGGCGGGCCGACAAGTCGTGAGCCCCGAGCTTGTAGGCGGCCGCGTCAGCGGAGCGATAGGCGCTGACCAGGAGCCGGGCCAGCTCAGCGCGGTCAGCGCCCCTCGCCCCCTCGTGGGCACGGGCCAGCTCGGCGAGCAGATCCGGAAGGTCGCGGACGATGCGCGTGTACTGGGCGCTCAGGCGCCAGCGTTCCGCCGCATCCACAGCGGACCGAAGGTCAGCCATCGGGCGCACCGGGCCGTCCTCGGGGCAGTCATACGCTGCAATGGCCGCCGACAGCGCCGGAAGACCTTCCCGCGCCTGCGAGTGCGCTGGACCGCGGTCGGCGCGCAGGTGGGACGGATCGACGCCGAGCGCATCGGCGATCGCCTGGAGGGTGTCGTCAGTGACACCCCGCTCGCCGCGCTCGATCTTGCGGATCGTACCCAGTGCGACGCAGGCCGCAGTGGCCAGCTCAGCCTGAGTCATCTTGGGACGGACAACGCTCCGGTAGTAGGCGATCCGCCGGCCTACTCCCCCATCGGGTTGTGCGGGCATACTGTCTCCGTTCGGGCATCCACTCCGAACGCTACCCGTGCAGGACACAGCGCGCCCCCAAAGCGGCCCCGCCAACTCGACGGGCCGCTTGACCGTTGTCAGCGGACGATGCCGATCAGCTCCATCAGCCCACTGATCCGCCAGTCGGCCGCGGCAACCGTCTCGGGCGCGTCAGCCCACAGATTCCCCCAGGGGCCGCGCCGCAGATGCGCCGTGCGCAGCCCGGCCGACTTCGCCGGGTACACGTCGTTGGCGGGATGGTCGCCCACGTAGAGGACGCGGCCGGCCGGCGCCTCCGCGACCTCAACGACCCGCTGAAAGAATTCCGGCTGGGGCTTGGCCACGCCCCACTCCCCCGATGTGACGATAAAGTCCGCGGGCAGATCAAGACCCCGCAGAAGCTGGCCTGCGCGAGCGGTCTGATTCCCCGCGACGACGACCCGGACACCTGCCCGACGCAGAGCACTGAACGCCGGGCGGACGTCGTCGTACAGGTCATCCTCGTCCAGATGCTCGCCGCAGCCAGCCGCCTCCCGGGCACGGTACTCAGCCGCGACGTCGATGCCCGGGCGTACGAGCCTCAGCGCCTCGGCGTTGTCCCGGCCCTGGGCAACGACGGCACCGACCAGGGCAGACAGGGTATGTCGGGGTACTCCCAGCCAGTCGGCCCAGGCACCCCAGTAGCGGTCGTCACGGGTGATCGTCTCGCCGACGTCGAACACGATGGTCTCAATCACCCGGGAAGCCTACGAGTCCCACCACGCGCGATATATGGCCCACGTCATGTACGCGCTCTCCCCGCCGACGAGCCCGCCGCTACGCTGGCCAACCTGACGTTCTGTCGGACGCGGTCGAACCCATGGTCGCCCGTCCTCTCGCATCACACCACGAGGTTCCCTAGCTTCCCTTGAACTCCCTCTTCGAAGTGACTCTCACAGACGACCAACGCGCGCTCCTCAACACCATCGCCGGGCCGTGGCTTCAGACGGGCGACTGGCCGCTGTGGGCCAACGTCCAGCACCGGTTCGATCGTCGCGGCCAGGACGCCGACGCGATCTTCCACACGCTGCCGCGTGGGCAGCGAAGTTCTCTATGCCTCCGGCTACGGCTTCACCCTCCCCATGCAGGCCCCCATCGACGCGCGCAGCCGCCCACGGCTGACCGTCGCTGCGTGTCTGGTGCTGCCCGAGGTGCGCATGATCCTTGCGGGTCCGTTCATACGCACGATCCGCTACATGATCGACCTGTACCTGAGCAGGCCGATCGTCGACGACGAGGCACCCAACGTCATCCTGCGGTCCACGCAACTGACGCAGGATGTGCCGGGGTTGAGCCCGTGGTTCGTGAAGGTGCTGCCGGACCTGCTGTCCAACGAGCCGGCTATCAGCACCGGCGGCGCGCACATCGGCGGCGGGGCCTGGGAGCGAGAGGTAACTCGGCCCATCATCAAGTTCGCCGGCGTGGCGACCGTGGAGGACTTCGTTGCGAAGACCACCGACATGGTGATGGTGGTCAACAACGAGTTCGTGCAGACCCCTGTCGAGGACCCCGAGCCGACCGTCGTCGAGCCGGAGCGGGCTCCATACGTCGACCCGGTCCTGCTCGACGACATCACTGCGGCCGCGCAGGGCACCAAGTGGCGGGTGCACAAGCTGGTCGCCCTATGCGAGGAGCTGAACGACAACTACGTGTGGGGCAGGCCGTACTCGAGCGCTGCCCTGGTGCGCGCCATCCTCGACCACATCCCGCCCGTGTTCGGGAAGCTGCGGGGCTTCCAGCAGGTCGCGGCCGAGTACGCGTTCCGCGTGGCGCAGACGGACAAGGCGCACGCCCAGCGCCTGGCGGCGTTCAAGGAGGTGGCGCACGACGTGATGCACCGCCCGATCAGCGCGACCGTCCCGACCCTCAGCATGGGAGACCTGCCGGAACCCGTTCGCCTGAACGCGATGTTCCAGGAGCTGCTGGCCATCCTCCACGAGGAGTCCACGGCGGGTCCGTGACCTCGCGTACCGTGCGCGGCGCTGCCGCCCTCGCCAAAGGGTCCGCGGCCTGGGGGCCGCGGTGGCGGTGCCGCACAACGCGGTTGGAGTCGGACGATCACAGCGGTACCTCCAAACGGCGGAACTTACCCGCCTCACCCCCTGGTGGGGCTCGGCGCCAGAAGGACAGCGTCCGGGGCGCCGGCAACTTCCGTCCCGGCTCCGCCGCCGGGGTGACGGCGGCGAGGCGCGGCGGCCCCGGCCGACGCGCAACCGGGCTGAGCGCGCCCCGATCCCCGGCCGTAGCCGCGCCGCCCATCCCGCCCATCCCTTCCTCCTTCATTCCAGCCAAGGGACATGGGCAGAGCAGCCGCAACGGGGATGTCAGCGCTCCGACCACGGCAAAACCGCGTGGTGGCCTGCCGGCGAGCTCACTCGTGTTCCCTCTGCCAGCGGTGTGTGCAGGCCCGGGCGCATATGCGCCTGGGGAGACAGCGCAGTGCACCGACAGCGTCCTCGCCTATCGGGGGGTCTTGTGGGCTGATCCCTCCGTGGACCCTGGCCTGCATCGTTTCTACTTGAGCGCTTTCAGTTTTCGGCTGTCGCCTTGAGGTTGTGGAGCCAGGCGTCGAGGGACGCGTCGAGTGCCGCCTGCAGGTTTGCGGTGTCGGACTCGACGGGAGCGCCGGACCAGGACTCCTCGGTGTGGACGTGTACTCCGTCGCGTTCCTGGCGGAAGGTCCATACGTGTACGGCGGTGATGCCCTGGGCGGGGCCGCCCCAGACGATGCGGTGCCCGGGACGGGCCTGCTTCACGGTTGAGGTGATGTTCTGCAGGCCGTTGACCGACCACACGAACACGGAGCCCTTCCGCAGTGGACCGGGGGTCTGCTTGGCGGCCTCTGTGACGTCGGGCTGCCAGGTGGGCCAGGCGTCCACGTCGGTCTGGATGTTCCAGACGCGTATCAGCGGTGCCTGGATCACGATGTCGTCGCGGGTGATCACGGGGGCGTCCGGGTCGATGCCCGGCGGCTGATGGGGAGCCGCGGCCTGTCCTGACAGAGCGATCAGGAGGGCGGTGGGCACGGCTGCAGCCTTTGTGAGCAGGGTGGCGAGCATGGCGTTCTCCGTCTGTGCGCGGTGGTGGGTCCGGGGCGTTAGGTGCGGGGGCGGCGTGATTACGGGACGAGGACGACCTTGCCGCTGACCGTGCCGGACTCGGCCAGGCGCAGGGCTTCGGCGACGCGGTCGAGGCGCAGTTGGGCGGCGATGGCCGGGGTGATGTCACCTCGGTGCAGGGCGGTGAAGACTTCAGTGAGGTCGTTGCGCAGCCGGGCCCGGAAGCGGCTCCGGCTGAGGGCGCGGCCGGCCCAGACGTTGAAGAAGTACGCGTGGCGGCCGTTGGGAAGGGCGTTCCACAGCCATACCCGGCCGAGCAGCTTGAGCACGGGCCACTGCTTGGAGCCCTCGTCGTCGCGGGTTGAGGCGCTGCCGTAGGAGACGAGCGTGCCTCCGGGCGCGAGGAGTTGCCAGGAGTCGATGATGCTGCGGCCTCCGACGTGATCGAAGACGGCGTCCACTCCGCCCGGGGCGAGTTCGCGGACGCGGGCGGGAATGTTCTCGGTGCGGTAGTCGATCGGGGTCACTCCTCGCTCCCGCAGGGCGGCGTGGTGGCGTGCGGAGGCGGTGCCGATCACCTTCGCGCCCGCCGCCTGGGCGAGTTGGACCAGGACCGAGCCGACTCCGCCGTTGGCGCCGTGCACCAGGACCGTCTGCCCGGCGCGCACCCGGGCCTTGCGGTGCAGCATCTGCCAGGCCGTGATGCCGTTGATCACGACGGTCTCCGCCTGCGCCGCGCCGATCCCGTCGGGGACCGGTACCACGTCGGCGGCGTCGACGACCACGTGGCTGGCCCATCCGCCGACCTTGAGCAGCGCGGCCACCCGGGTGCCGACGAGGCCGGGAGCGACGCCGTCCCCGGTCTCCATGACGGTGCCGACCAGGTCGTAGCCGGGAACGAACGGGAAGGGCGGCTGGTCGTAGTAGCGGCCGCGGCGCATCTGCTGCTCGGCGAACGAGACCCCGGTCGCCTCCATACGGACGACGACCTGACCCGGACCGGCGGCCGGAACGGCCCCCTGCCGCACCACGAGCCCCTCCGGCTCCACCTTGCCCGGCAGCACGACCTCGACCATCTCTGCAGCGTTCATCACGGTCTCCGTCTCTTTGCTTGTTACTAGCTAGCGCGTTCGTTAGAAGTTATAACGGCACCAGTGGGTGATGGTCAAGTGCTTTCGTAATAGGGTCTAACCAAGAGCGTGTGCCGAGCAGCTCACCCGGCTCCCGTGCGGCCGGTGATCCACGAGGGAAAGGGACGACCACATGACAGTCGGCGGCAAGGAGACCCCGCGCGAGCGCTACCGCGCACAGGTCAGGGCCGAGATCAAGGAGCGCGCCTGGGAACAGATCGCCGCCGCCGGGGCACCGGGGCTGTCCCTGAACGCCATCGCCAAGCAGATGGGCATGAGCGGCCCGGCGCTCTACCGGTACTTCGCCGGCCGGGACGAACTGATCACCGAGCTGATCCGGGACGCCTACCGCAGCCTCGCGGACACCATCCGCACCGCCGCCGCGTCAAGCGCCGATCTGGCCGGCCTCGGGCACGCGCTGCGGACCTGGGCACTGGAGGACCCCCAGCGCTACTTCCTCATCTACGGCACACCGGTCCCCGGCTACCACGCACCCGACGACGTCACCGTGACCGCCTCCGAGATCATGCGAACCCTCCTCGACACCGCCCAGCCCGGCGGCAACGCCGTGGTCACCGTGGACGACGGCCACCCCGACGCCCGCCTGGAGGCCCACCTCGCCCAGCACCGGCAATGGGCGGCCGACCACCCCGCGCAGCCGGCCGCCCTGCGCCGCGCCCTGCGCTTCTGGACCCGTCTGCACGGCATCCTCTCCCTGGAACTGGCAGGCCACTTCACCGGCATGGGCCTCGACCCGGCCGAGCTGTACGACAACGAACTGCGCCACCTGAGCGAGTAGGCGCTCCCTCTAGGCGCTCCCTCTAGATGCAAGGTGTTTGTTCGGTCGCCAGTGGCCGAGCTGTCGACGGTCGCCGATGCCCAGGGGTTAGCGGGCAGCAGAACCTGCGGACGGTGCGGACGTCGGTCGGGCCCATGGGTGTACCGGACCGTGAGGGGAGGGTTGAGCCCCCAGACCCTGGTGCAGGGGCTCAGGAGCGCACATTCCCTTCTTCCCTCAGGTCACGAGCGCTCGCCCAGACGCCCGGACCCTCACACATTATTCCCGTACGAGAGCGCCATCGGATGCGCGGTGCGGGCGGACGAACAACGAGGCATAGTATCCGCGCCTGACATGCGGCCTCACTGTCGGTCGGCGTGAGCCCCAACATCTGTGATTGTTCGCGCGTCACGGCCCCGGTCCGGACGCGGCGCACCGAAGGATGCCGGCACGCCTCGAAGGTCGCCCCTCAGCACATCGCTCGTACCAACCGAGCACATTTCGCGTACCGACCGCGTACGGAAGGCGCACCCGGACACGGGGCGTCCCGCGAGGCGGCCTTCCGGGCGTGGGCGGGGCAAGCCTGCTGGCGGCCGAGCACGGCACGACCATCCGGGCCCTGGTCGAGGACCTCGCGCAGGGCACCCCGACCCGGGCCGAGTAGGCCGAGCGTGCCGAACTGGCCCGCGCCGAGCTCGCCTCCGCCCTGGGCAGCGCGCCGAGCCCGGAGACCGCACGTCCCGAACCTGGACCGCCTCGTCTGTGAGCTGACCGCCTGCTTTGTTCGGCGGCCGTGCCGTACGACGCCTTACTGCCTACCTGGTTTCGAGTTCTCCAGGTTGGGGTGGCCGAGGGCTCGGTGGCCGGGAGAACATCACCGAGGCGCGGGCGACTTCCGTCCCGGCTCCGCTGCCGGGCTGACGGCGGCGTGGCGCGGCGGCCCCGGCTGACGCGCAACCGGCTGAGCGCACCCCGATCCCCGGCCGCGGCCGCGCCGCCCATCCCGCCCGTCCCTTCCTCCTTCACTCCAGCCAAGGGACATGGGCAGAGCAGCCGCAACGGGGATCGGGGTGCGCTCCGACCACGGCAAAACCGCGTGGTGACCTGTACGGACACGGGGACGGTCCTGCGGGCCGCGTAACACCTAGCGCAACCCTTGGCGCAACATCCAGCGCAACAAATAGGCGCAACCCTTGCCGCAACCTCGTGCTCCTGGTCGACCGGGGCGATCGGTCACGCGGCCCGGACGGCTCCGTGGGCGCGAGCGAGGTGGCGCAGCTCGGACCGTGCCGCCGGCACCGAGGGGACGGTCTCCCAGTAGGGGTGCCACCACAGCCGTACGGACAGGAGTAGCAGGCGGCGGCGCAGGGCGGTGGTGTCGCGGGGGCCGGGTGCGGCGAGTACTTGGTAGGTGGCGTTCCAGGCGGCTTGTGTCTGCACCAGGTCGTCGGGGAAGTCGGTCACATCCATACCGGCATTAGATCGCTTGTTCGAATTGTGTGTCACATCGGACACGTCCGACATGGACGGTGCCGCCGAAGTCGTCGTCCTCGAACCCGGACAGCAACGCCGACCAAGGTGCAATGACAATTTCTGACCCAGCCGCCCCGCCCCCGAACCACTCCGTGGCCGCCTTCACGGCTGCGAGCAGCCCTCACCCTCCTCGGAGCGGGGCTGCTCGCAGCCATGATGGCGGCGCAGACGACGTCGCATGGGCGGGGCAACGCACGGTGAGTGGTGCCAGAGACCCCAAGTCGGGTCTGCGCCGGTGGACCGTCCGGCTCAGCCCGTCAGCGACAGAACCAGTGCGGCGCTGGGAGCGCAGCGGAGCCGGCCCTCGCGTACGGCGGCGACGGCTTCGGGCAGAGAGACGCGGAGGATCCCGAGGTCCGCCTCGGACGGCTCCGCAGCGGTAGGACCGGGTGTCGGCTGGTCGACGCGCCACAGGTGGACTCGGCAGTCGGTGAGGCCCGGCAGGGGGTGGAGGAAGCCGTGCCCGATCCAGCTGCCGCCGTGGTATCCCGTCTCCTCGGCCAGCTCACGCCGCGCCGCGGTCAACGCGCCGTCGTCGTCTGGGTCGACGGACCCGCCGGGCAGCTGCCACAGGGTACCGGCGAGGTAGTGGTACTGCTCGACCAGGAGGAGCTGCCCGTCGACGAGAGCCGCCACCCGCACCTGGTCGGGTGCCTGGACCCAGTCGTAGCTGCCGCGCCGTCCGTCGGGACCGGTGATCTCGTCACGGTGTACCTGAAAACGGGGCGTGCGGTACGGCGTCGTGCCGCCGTACCGGGTCCACGGTCCTCGCTGCTCCACAAGAAGCACCGTACCGGCCCGAGCAGCGGGCCCGGTAAGGAACGGGCCCCCGTTTGTCAGCTGCCCACGGGTCCACGGGGCAGCGTCCCGGTACGGGGGCGGTGACCCAGGGGTGCGTCGATCATCGCTTCAGCGTCCCGGACGCCGGCGAGTCGCGCGAACGCCAGCAGGTAGTCGCGGGCGTTGTCCTGGAGCAGCCGCAGTTCGGCGCGGCAGTCCGCGGCGAGGGGCCACTCCCTCTCGGGGCGCCCCGGTGACGCCTCTTCGAAGGCCCGCAAGCGCGGGTGCCACCGGGACAGAAACGGACGCAATTCGAGGTTGAGGAAGTTCACGGCCAGGCACTCCACGGTCATCCCGACGCTCACGTGAGTGGAGGGACGACTGACCTTCAGTGTTTCCCGGGTGGTCGCGAAGAGACCGTACAGGGACGTCAGGGCCTCCCGCAGCAGGCCGTCCTCGTCGTCGAGTCGCTGCACCGACACGCGCGTCACCGCCTCGACGAACAACTGCCAGGCGACCTGTCGGGAGTCGTTGTTCACCACGAAGGTGAGTTCACTGAGCTGCGGCACGGTCACCTTTACCTCCGCGAGGCGGGCGGAGCGCCGGTAGGCGTCGAGGCCGACGGCGACCAGGGCGCCTGCCAGAGCGCCGGTGATCGCGAAGAGGAGAACGCCACTGGTGTGACCGACGGCGTGGACGCCGAGCCCGACCACCGCCCCCGCGACCACGGACACGCCGATGCGTGCCATACGTCCGGCTTGCCTGCCGAGTCGACTCATGTGCGTCCCCCCGCGTTCCTGCGCTCCCGTCCCACCGGCCACGGCCCGGACCTGACCCTGTGTCGGACTGACCCGTGACGGACCTTACCCACAGCCGGGCGGGGCCAACTGCCCTTGTCCGTGGGTTCGTCTGCGGCGAGGGAACCGACGGCGGTCACTGCTGTCGCCGCGTACGGCCAGCTCCGCCTGGGGTGCGCGCCCTTGCACCGGTCGCCTCCGCGCACAGCCGCGTGGCGACGGCTGGCAGGTGGGCGGGCTTCGTCCAAGTCCCCCCTGGCAGCATGTCCGCTCGGTAGAGTCGCAGGTGTTCAATCCGGATGGTCGGTCCTATTCGGACACGGGGGAATGCCATGCCTTCCAGCACATCCTTGGGTTTACGTCGACGCTGCTTGCGGCGCCCGCTCCGCTCAACTGTGATTCGGACCGCGCTGCTGGTCTCGGTGCTAGCGGGGATGTTCTCCGGCGGATGCACCAAAACGAGCGGGCCGCCCCGGGCGACGCACCCCTCGGCCCCGTCTTCGGCCCGGGCGACAACTCCGGCCTCCTCTTCGGCCCGGGTGACGCCGTCGGCCTCGTTTCCGCCCGCCCCTCCGGCTGCCGCACGGTGTGACGGTGCGGTGCTCGATCACCGGGACATCCGTCATCCCGAGTTGGGGGCGGTCCGCGTATTCCTGGTCAGGCGGTCCGTCTCCCACGACCCCACGGGGTGCGTCGCGGCCGTCACTGGGAGCGGGCGCGCACTGGCCTCCATCGACGTGGACATCTACGAGAACGACCTGCACTTCGCTGACCCCGCGACCGATGCCACTGGGAACACCTTCATTACCTACAACCCTGGCCGCTATGACGGGGTGCTGGTGCTCGTGCCCGACACGGACGGGTTCGAGGACATTGGCTGGAGCGACACGGAGGAGCACTACTCGGGCGGCCGGTTCGCCTACTACCACGCACGGCTCGCCGGCCCCGGCGAGGACGGTCGCTACACGATCATCCGGTCCGCGAACTGGTGCGTGCCCAGCTGCGCCCAGGGGACCACCACGCAGGTGACGCTGAGCTGGAACGGCCGCGAGTACCTGTCGGTCGGATAGTGCTGAGGGGTTTGTCGGTGTGGGTGGTCGGGCTCGGTACAGCGTTCGCGCGGCTGCGGTCCTGCCTGGCCCGCCGTGGGCGGGTCAGAGCCGAGATCGGTTACGGCGTCTTCCTCTCCTACAGTGGTGACCGCGACCGGCAGTGGCTGCCGCGCCTGCAACGCGTGATCGAGAAGCAGTCCCGCCCCTGGTATAAGCCGCCGCGCATTAGGGTCTTCCTCGACTACAGCGGTGTGTCGATCGGGCCGCAGCTGTGGGGCAAGATCGAGGCCGGTCTTTCCCGCTCGGACTGGCTCGTGGTCCTTGCGTCACCGGAGGCCAGAGCCTCGGTGTGGGTGGACCGGGAAATCGAGTGGTGGCTGGAGCATAGGTCGGTCGATACCATCCTGCTCGTCGTCACCGCGGGGCAGTTGGTGTGGGACGAACGGCGGGGTGACTGGGACCCGGGGCTGTCGACTGCGCTGCCCGCCCGCTTGGCGGGACGATTCGAGCAGCAACCGGTCTGGAAGTCCGTGGGTCGCCGCCAGCTCGGCAATGACGCCGGTTCCCTGCCCGACATCGACGGTGTCGCGTTCGGCATCGCGTCAGTTGTTCGCGGCCTGTCCGAGGATGAGCTCAGGTCGGAAGGTCTCCGCGACACCAGACGCAACCTGCGGACGGCCAGGATCGTCGCGGCTGTGCTGGGCTTGCTGCTCCTGGTCGCGAGCACGGTGTCGGTGATCGCGGTTGTCGAACGTGCCGAGGCCAGGCGCCAGCGTGACCATGCCGTCGCGCAACAACTGATCACCCAGAGTTCACTACTCGCTACCCGGGACCCGTTCGCCGCCCGGCTGAAGGCGTTGGCGGCGTGGCGTATCGACCCCTCCCCGGAAACCCGTCTCGCGGTCCTTGAGGCCACCGTCAACCCGGACTCCGGCCTCCTCCCCCACGCCTGGCCGGTGGGCTCGCTGGCGTTCAGTCCCGACGGCAGAATGGTTGCCTCCGGCGGGGGCGACGGCGTGGTGCGGTTCTGGGACACGGCGACGCAGCAGAGGGCGGGGAATGCGCTCGTCGGGCACCACCAGGGCGTCACGTCCATGGCGTTCGGGCCGGCTGGCAGGACACTGGCCAGTTCGAGCTCCGACGGCACCGTGCGGCTCTGGGACGTCGCCAGCCGCAGGCAGATCGGCGCCCCGTTCAACGCCCATGCCGGGATGGTCAACGCGGTGGCCTACAGCCCAGACGGCAAAACCCTCGTTACCGCCGACGACAGCGTGCGGGTGTGGAACGTGGCAACCCACCGCCAGATCGGCGGGCCGCTCGGCGGTCACGCCTCCCGTGCTGCCACGGTCGCCTTCAGCCCCGACGGCAGGACCTTCGCCACGGCCGGCAGCGGCGTGCAGCTCTGGGACACCGGTACCCGCACACCGATCGGCAGAACCCTTGGGGGAGACGACGCTTACGTCACGTCGGTCGCCTTCAGCCCCGACGGCAGGACCCTCGCCTCCGCCGGCACCCACGGCGGCGTGCGCCTCTGGGACACCCGCACCCGCAGCCCGATCAGGAAGCCGCTGGGCTCCCTCGCCACGTGGACCGAGTCGGTGGCCTTCAGCCCCGACGGCACAGTACTCGCCGCCGGGTACCAAGACGGCAGCGTACGGCTCTGGGACGTCGTACGGCACACCCAGACGGGGGCGCCGTTCACCAGCCACACCGGTGGCGTCCGGACTGTTGCCTTCAGCCCGGACGGGGCCGTCCTGGCCAGTTCGAGTGACGACACCACCGTCCGTCTCCGGAACGTCCGCACGCAGCGGCAGATCGGCGCACCGCTCGGAATCGGGGCCCAGCAGGCGACAGCACTCAGCCGGAACGGCCGAACCCTGGCCGTCGTGGGCCTCCATTCCGTGCGCTTCTGGAACGTCGCCACGCGTCTTCCAACCGGCGCTCCCCTGCTCCACGGTGAAGAGGGGTTGGGCTACGCCCTGTCGTTCAGTCCCGACAACGCCGTGCTCGCCATCGCCTCCCACGGCCTGCGGCTGTGGAACGTGGCGGCCCGCCTCCCGGTCGGCAAGCCACTGCTCGCCACGCACGACATCACGAACGACGTCACCGCGGTCGCGTTCAGCCCGGACGGCAGGACCCTCGCCAGTGCCCGCCCTAGCGCCGTGCAGCTGTGGGACCTGGCGACACATCGTCAAACTGGCAAAGCACTCGACGTCAGCGCCACGAGCGTCGCGTTCAGCCCCGACGGCCGCACCCTGGCTACCAACACGGAGAACGACACCGTGGCGCTCTGGGACGTCGCCACGCACCACCGTGTCGGCGAGAGCCCGGCCCGTCACACCGCGCAGATCACCGCCGTAGCGTTCAGCCCCGACGGCCGGACGTTCGCGACCGCGAGCCGCGACAACACTGCCCGACTGTGGGACGCGGCCACACGCGAGCAGATCGGGGATGCTCTGACCGGCCACCGCAGCGGCGTCACGTCCGTGGCCTTCAGCCCCGACGGGACAACCCTGGCCACCGGCAGCATGGACCACACGGTCAGGCTCTGGGACGTTGCCACCGGGCGCGAGATCGGCGAGCCCCTCGACGGACACAGCGCCGATGTCACCGGTGTGGCCTTCGGTTCCGGTGGCAGGACGGTGGTCAGCTGGGGCATGGACGGTACGGCACGGGTATGGAACGTCGAGGCGACGGTGGACCCTGTGCGGTCATTGTGCAGATGGGCCAGGGGCGCCTTCACCGCCGACCGGTGGCGTGACTACGTACCGCCGGGCCCCGCCCCGCGCGAACTCTGCCCTGCGCCCTGACTGGGCGTGCGCGGGGAAGGTCCGATGCCCCCTACTGCCTCGGCCCACCACCGCCGTAGGCGCACCATGCGATCAACAACGGCACCGCTCCCACATCCTGTTTCGGGCAGCGGTGCCGTTGTCTGTGGGCGGGTGCGCCCTCGATTCAGTTGTTCACCGTTGTGCGGGTTCCTGGATGTGCTGAGGTACGGCAGACCTGGCTGGGGCGTTCTGGTCGGGGTCGGGAGGAAGGTCTTGGTCTGCGCTGCGCGCGGGGAGGGTGTCGGACGCTGCGCGAACCCGACTCCGACATCCCCCTGCCCGGACCGGACTTCGCCGACCGGATCACCGAGCTGCTCGAAGCAGCCGCGCCGGGATCGAGTGCTCAGCTCATGCGGGTCAGCTGGTCGTCAGGCCGGTGTCGTCCACCACGAAGCTGGTCCGCAAAGAGGAGTCCGCCATGCCGTTGAACTTCACGGTGACCGTCTGGCCCGCCAGCGCGGACAGGTCGAAATGAGGCGCACCAAGATCATTACTGGGGTACGCAAGGCGTGCCAGGGACGGCCTGTCACGCGCCGTACCAGATCCCGGAGACGGCCCGGCACTGTTCGTCCCTGACGACGTCCTGGCCGTCGCGAGCAAGGGCGACCTCGCGGGTGTCGCAGGTGCCGTACTGAGTGACCCAGTGCGGGAACTTCGAGCGCGAGTACCCGCTCATCGGGTGCGGAGCTGCGACGGTGAGGTCGTCCAGTTCCTCGTGGACGACCTCGGCCGGCGGCGGCTCGGGCAGGTCCCGCCGCACCGCGGACGCGGTGGCCGGATGGTGAGCGGCCGTCGGCGGCGCGGCGGTGGCAGGGGACGCCGCCACCGGCGTGGCCAGGGACAGGGACAGCACGGCGGTGGCGGTCAGACACCACCATGAGCGAGAAGTGATCACAAGCCGAACGCCTGCCAGCATCACCTGCCGACCGTGCGGGACCGCCGACGGAGCCAGCCGCAGCCACGGCCCGGCTGCTGGTCGACCTCCGGCTCCGGCGGCGCGGCGGCCTGAAGGCGGGCGGCTTCGGTGGCGGCTTCCTCGCGGCGATGTCATTGGGCGTGGCAGGTGCCGCTCACGGACCCGTCGCCGGCCTTCCAGGCCGTCCTCTGCGCGGTGGTCTCCTCCGAGCGCTGATCAGCGAACTTCTGCCCGCACCACTTGCACACCGGCCGCCGTGCCTCGGGGGCCGGAGCGCAGTGTGCCCGGCCGGGCGACATGCGCGGTCAACGGCACTTTGCAACCGGCCGCCGACAGGTCAGGCCAGGGCGGCCTTGAGCACGCCGATGGCCGTCTTCGGGTTGGCGAGGGCGTGATAGATGCCGGGGATCTCGTGGTCGAGGCCGAGCAGCCCGTAGACGGCGTGCATGGCGCCGCGGACGGAGTACTCGACGGTGAAGACGACGTCCTCCGGGATCTCCGTGAACTGGCCGAGGAAGGCGAAGTTCGCGGCGCCGCGCGGGATGACCAGCGGACGGTCGTGGACCGTGCGTGGGGCGAACTGGCTGGTGATGTACGGCATCATCACCGGAATCACAATAGTCGTCGCCGCGACCTGCTCCTCGATGTCCCACAGGCCGAGGTGGTTGAGCAGTTCGGTGAGGATCTCCCGGCCGGTGGCCTCGGCCATCGTCTTGCAGATGAAGTCGCCCTCGTTGTCAACGAAGAGGCCGTAGCCCCACAGGGTGTAGACGTCCTCGGGCTGTCCCTCGAAGTGCGGCGCGTGCGGTACGACGATGGACATCAGCCAGTTGGAGTCCTTGAAGGTCATCAGCGCGCCGGTGCCGGGGAGATTGCCGGACAGTTCCTCGATGCGGTGCAGGAGCAGGGGGCTTCGCATGGTGAGGGTGAAGGACTCCCACTTGGCCTCGTCCACGTTGCCGTAGAAGGCGGCCGGGCGGCCGAAGTCGTCAGCCTTGGCGGCGATGGTCTCCCACAGCTGCCAGCCGCCGTCACGCCTGTGGCGGATCAGCTCGGGAGCGGTGTCGTCACTGCCGCATGCGGCGTCGGCGGTCATCGAGCCGAGAGTGAGGAACGCGTAGTCGGTGTCGCCGAGGTCGTACGCATCCGGCTGTCCGGCTCGGTCGAGGTGGAGGCGTCGCACCCGTCGAGTGCCGTCCTCCTCCGTGGTGAGGTCAACGTCGGTGACCCGGACGCCGTGCTCGAAGCGCACGCCGCGCTCCTCCAGCCAGGTCTGCAGCGGGCGGATGATCGAGTCGTACTGGTTGAGCCGGGTGCGGCGCACGCCCGCCAGGGTGTGCATGCGTGGGAACTCCTGCATGAAGCGCAGGAAGTAGCGTCTGAGCTCGATGGCGCTGTGCCAGTTCTGGAAGGCGAACGTGGTGCGCCACATCGCCCAGAAGTTGGTCTCGAAGAAGTGCGGGGAGAAGAAGTCCTCGATTCGGCGGGCTCCGATCACCGCCTCCGGGAGTACGAGCAGGCGGGTCAGCTCCAGGCGGTCGCGGGTGTCGAGGCCGTAGTCGGAGGCGTCAAGGATCTCGGCGCCCTTGCCGATCAGGCGGGCCTTGGCGTCGGTGAGCCACTTGGCGCTGAACTCGCGGGTCTCCTCGCGCACCGACACAGTCTCGTCGGTGAGGGTCGGGATGGTCTCCAGGAGGTTCCACAGGCACGTGTAGGCCTCGTCCTCCAGCATGCGGCCGCCACGGGTGACGTATCCGCTGGGCCCGCCGCGGCCGTCCATGGAGCCGCCGGCGACCGGAAGTTCCTCGAGGATGTGGATGTTCGCGCCGGGGAATCCGCCGTCGCGGATCAGGAAGGCGGCCGCCGCCAGCGAGGCGATGCCGCCGCCGACGAGGTAGGCCTGGGACTGCTGCGGAGCGTCGGTCACGACGTCCCTCCGTTCTGCCGCCCGCTGTCACGGACGGCCGACTCTGGTCGAGAGCCGTGCCGCGACCCCGACTCTGAGCGGCAGCGGTGTTCGCACGGCGCAGCGCCGACGGAGTGCGGCCGGCGCCTGTAACCGTCAGTGAACTCGTGAGGAAACGGTGCAGGCAGGGGCCGGACGTCCCTCTTCACACGCCGACCGACCCGGGGGCTCGGCCGGGACCCCGCGCTTTGCAGCGGTATCTGCGGTGAAGGCCACATGCCGAGGTCGCCCTCGGCCAGGCCACCGTGGTGGGCTTGTGCTACCGCCTGGCCGACGGCAGCGCGCAGCTCGTCGACCTCTCGCGGCCTCGATGCGACGGCCCCCGCCGCGTCGTGAACGCCCGGCCGTGGTTGTTCGGCGTGATCTGTGCAGGAAGGCCCCATCGGGCTCACATCTTGATCATCCGCAGAGGGACGTCTCTCGATGGTTCACGGAGCCGATCGCCCCTCCAGCGCCCTCGCCCGCTGACCTGGCACGAGCCGCAGTCTGCCAATCGTGCCGGGGCTGGGAGGCTTTCCGGCCCAGCCAAGGACAAGCCCGCCCACACTGGCTAAGATCACCCGTCCGAAGGGGACTGCCGGACCGGACGGGCACCGCGCTCCGGAGACGTCCGGTCCGGCAGGCCCTGCGCCGCCCTTTGCACCGCGCCATGGCCGGCTCAGCACTGCGGCCATCGCCCACCACGCCGAGTCTTCCGGAGCGCGAAGGGCGCACGGCAGGCTCATCGGACGGCATCAACGCTGGTGGGAACAGCAGCTCGGCTCCCTCGAAGGAGGCTGCTCTGTGCAGGGCGGCCCGTACGTTCTCCGGGATGTCCTTCGCGTCGAAGGGGTGCCGACTGGTGTGCCGCTCGCGGATCACGGGGTGCAGGCGCGCAAGGTCGTCCTCGTCCGTCGTGGGGTGACGTGCCTCGCACAGCTGGCGGCCGGAGGCAGCAATGTCGCATTCGTCCGAGGAGCGATACGACCCCCTGAGCGGAGACAATCCTCAGACCGCGGATCAGGCGAGGGATGTTGCACGCGGCCTTCTGTGCGTTCTTGCGCCCTCTGGGGGATGAAGCGGACGCGGTGCTGCCGGTGGTGACCGAGCTGATCAGCAACGCGGTCGGCCATGCCGGTGGCGTGACCGGTTTCGGGCTCAGGGCCGGCCCGGGGACAGTGACGGTCACAGTGCACGACGCCAGCCGTCAGCCCCCACGGTTACAGCTCGCAGGTCCGAGAGAGCCGGGCGGATTCGGCTGGCTTCTGGTTCAGGGGCCTCGCGGTCGATGTCCAGGTGAGCGTCGGTCCCACCGGCAAAGTGGTTTCGGCGGTCTTGCCGTTGTCGTACTGAGCCCGGACTCGGGCTCGGCGCCCCGGCCAGGCTCTCTCCAGCGGCTGGCCGACACGCGTGGTGACCTCGCACTACTGTGCTCGTCATCGACCGAGACCCCTTGTGTCCAAGCGGTGGTGTCGGGGCGCTCGGCCGTAGACGACCGCGAGGGCGAGAAACAGCCCGACGACTGCGGAGGGCGCGGCGGCAACCGCCCACCAGTCCACGCCCCGGCCGCGCTGTGCGACCGCCCCGAGGACAGCCGCGGCCACCGCAACGGCCAGCCCGACACCGATGAGCGCAGCGACGATGTTCCGGGCACCCCCCGTGCCCAGTGGTTGCCGAAAATGGCCAAGCGCCGCCCACTCGCGTGCGGTCTCGCGCATCTCGCGGCGGCGCTGTACGGCCGCGCGTGCCCGAAGACACACGGTGAGGGTGGTACCGGCCACCGCCACCCCGGAAGGTGTCCACCACTCTTCGCAGACGAGCAGCAGTATCGCCATGACCCCGGTCGTGGCCCAGCCGCTGAGGCAGGCCGCCGCGGCTCTGCGCCGGGCTGGCGGCCGGTCGGCTCACGCGCGCAGATCGGCGATGGCCGGCAGGTACCAGACGCTTCCCGCCACTGTCACAGTGGCGGCTCCCAGGGTGAAGACGGTGTGGGGCATGGTCTACCTCGCCGATTCTTCGAGGGCGGCGATCTCCGGGTGGTGCAGGTCGAACGCCGGGGACTCGCTGCGGATCCGGGGCAGGGCGAGGAAGTTGTGCCGGGGCGGCGGGCAGGAGGTCGCCCACTCCAGCGAGCGGCCGTAGCCCCACGGGTCGTCGACGCCGACCGGCTTGCCGTACCTGGCCGTCTTCCAGACGTTGTAGAGGAAGGGCAGGACCGACAGGCCGAGCAGGAACGACCCGATCGTGGAGACGGTGTTGAGGGCGGTGAAGCCGTCGGCGGCCAGGTAGTCGGCGTAGCGGCGGGGCATGCCCTCGGCGCCCAGCCAGTGCTGGACCAGGAACGTGGTGTGGAAGCCGGCCGTGAGCGTCCAGAAGGTGATCTTCCCCAGGCGTTCGTCGAGCATCTTGCCGGTGAACTTGGGCCACCAGAAGTGGAATCCGGCGAACATCGCGTACACGACCGTACCGAAGACCGTGTAGTGGAAGTGCGCGACGACGAAGTACGAGTCGGAGAGGTGGAAGTCCATCGGCGGGGAGGCCAGGATCACACCGGTCAGACCGCCGAAGAGGAAAGTGACCAGGAAGCCGACGGTCCACAGCATCGGTGTCTCGAAGGACAGCGAGCCCTTCCACATGGTGCCGATCCAGTTGAAGAACTTCACCCCTGTCGGCACCGCGATCAGGAACGTCATGAACGAGAAGAACGGCAGCAGCACGCCACCGGTGACGTACATGTGGTGGGCCCACACCGTCACCGACAGGCCCGCGATTGAGATCGTCGCCCCGATCAGCCCCATGTAGCCGAACATGGGCTTGCGGGCGAAGACCGGGATGACCTCGGAGACTATGCCGAAGAACGGCAGGGCCAGGATGTAGACCTCCGGATGGCCGAAGAACCAGAACAGGTGCTGCCAGAGCAGGGCTCCGCCGTTGGCCGCGTCGAAGACGTGGGCACCGAACTTGCGGTCCATCTCCAGCGCGAACAGCGCCGCGGCCAGCACGGGGAACACGATCAGGACCAGCAGAGCGGTCAGCAGCACGTTCCAGGTGAAGATCGGCATCCGGAACATGGTCATGCCCGGCGCCCTCATGCAGATGATCGTGGTGATGAAGTTGACCGCGCCGAGGATCGAGCCGAAGCCGGACAGTGCCACGCCCATGATCCACAGATCGGCGCCCAGACCCGGTGAGTGGACGGCGTCCGACAGCGGGGCGTACAGGAACCAGCCGAAGTCGGCGGCGCCCCCCGGAGTGAGGAAGCCGAAGGCCGCGATCGACGAGCCGAACAGGAACAGCCAGTAGGCGAGCATGTTCAGCCGCGGGAACGCGACGTCGGGCGCGCCGATCTGCAACGGCATGATCCAGTTGGCGAACCCGGTGAATAGCGGCATCGCGAACATCAGCAGCATGATCGAGCCGTGCATGGTGAACGCCTGGTTGAACTGCTCCTGCGAGAGGATCTGCAGGCCGGGCCTGGCCAGTTCCGCGCGCATCAGCAGGGCCATCACACCGCCGACGATGAAGAAGGCGAACGCGGTGACCAGGTACATCGTCCCGATCTTCTTGTGGTCGGTGGTCGTCAGCCACTCCGTCCACGGCGGCCGTACCCGTCTGGTTGTCCCTGCGGGGACGGTGACCCCGGCACCCGGCCGCGCGGTCCCCACCTTGTGTATCTGTGCCTGGTCCACCGGACGGTGTCCTCCCCTTCTGCCATGTCGACGACGAGCCGGGAAGTGCCGTGGTGCGGGTATGGACCTGGGCCCTTCCCGGCCGCCGCCTCATGATCGTCGGAGGGGTACCGGGGCCGGACAGGGCCGAACAGCCCCGGGCCGGCTGTCGCATGGGGTCCAACGGCCCTTCTTCTGGCTGCGCGCCAGGAGCAGACGTGGATCAGGATGTCTCGGGGCGGACGAGTACGTTGCTGCCGGAACGGCCGGTGAAGTAGTCCTCGATGTTGGCCACGGTGGTCTGGGCGATCTGCCCGACGGCGTCCCGGGTGAAGTAGGCCTGGTGCGAAGTGATCAGGACGTTGCTGAAGGTCATCAGCCGTGCGAGGCGTTCATCGGCCATAACCTCCAGCGACTTGTCCAGGAAGAACACGCCTGCCTCCTCCTCGTATACGTCGAGGCCGACCCCGCTCAGCCGCCCAACGCGCAGCGTCTCCAACAGGGCGTCGGTGTCCACCAGGCCGCCGCGACTGGAGTTCACCAGGATCGCGTCGTCCTTCATCAGGCCCAGGGCCTCCGCATCGACGAGGTAATGAGTCTCGGGCAGCAGCGGCATGTGCAGGCTGACCAGGTCCGCCTCGGCGAACAACCTCTCGCGCGGCACGTACTCCATGCCGAGGGCGAGGCAGTCGGAGTTCTCGGCGACGTCCCAGCCCAGCAAGCGCATCCCGAACCCGTGAGCGATACGGGCGAACGCGGCGCCAATCTTTCCAGTGCCCACCACGCCGACCGTGCGGCCGCGAAGGTCGCGACCCATCAGCCCATCGAGCCGGAAGTCGAAATCCCGGGTGCGGTGCGCAGCACGGACAATCCGGCGGTTCACGGCCAGGGCCAGGGTCCAGGCGAACTCGGCGACCGAATAGGGGGAGTAGTACGAGACCCGGGCAACCGTGAGCGCCAGTTCCCTGGCTGCGGTCAGGTCGATGTTGTTGTGGCCGGTGGAACGCTGGGCGATCAGTCGGGTGCCGCCCCTGGCCAGCGAGCGCAGAACGTCGGCGTCCAGGGTGTCGTTAACACTGCTGAGCACGACCTCATGGCCGGCGGCGGTCGGGACGGTGTCCCGGTCCAGGAACAGTCCCAGACACCGCAGCTCATGCCGGCCGGCGAACACCCCGTCAAATGCTTCCCTCAGCAGCGGCTCCTCGTCCGCGAGGACGCCATACGCGACGATCTCCACCAGCTCTCCTTCCATCGCAGCAAGCGATCACCTCCCCACCATAGGCAGCGGGCGCCGAGGTGAAGAGAGCCGATGGACTCGGGAGACTGGCCCCATCGTCCCCCCAGGTGCCAGGCCAGAGGAGGGCCTGACGGCCGAGGGGCCGCTCCCCGGCGTAAAGTTGACAAGTTCGTCAATTCACTAGTTGCCGTGTCATTCACTTCACTGGTCGCCGTGTCACGCAGCCATCGGGAGGGAGGCCCGAATGGGCGAGTCCGCGTTCACTGAGGCGCTGCTGGAGCAGGTGCGCCAGGCTCGAGCGGATCCTGCAGAAGCTTTGCAAGGGGAGGGCGGCGCCTTCGCTGTCGCCGTAGCCCAGGACAAGCTGGACGACGCGGTGCGTGTGGCACAGCAGCACGGGGTCGCCGTCACTGCCATCGAGGCGGAAGGAGAGTGATCCAGGTGCGGGTTCCCTTGTACGAGGCGAAGGCGGAGTTCTTCCGCATGCTCGGGCACCCTGTGCGCATCCGGGTATTGAGCTGCTGCAGGACGGACCCAAGCCAGTGCGCGATCTCTTGGCGGAGATCGAGGTCGAGCCGTCGAGCCTGTCGCAGCAGCCGGCCGTGCCGCGCCGTGCGGGGATCGTGACCGCGACGCGTACCGGATCGACGGTCGTCTACGAGCTGGCGGGCGGCGACGTGGCGGAGCTCCTCGCTGCCGCGCGGCAGATCCTGGCCGTTCTCCTGGCCGGGCGGCAGGACCTGCTGGACGAACTGCGCGAGGCGGAGACAGCGCAGTGAGCAGCGGGAATGGATTCCGACTGCCGTGGCGAATGGGCGGACCCACGCAGCCATAGAGCATGTTCCGACACCGGTACGGCGTCACCTCGCCTCGGTGACGACGGGGCCGGAGGCCGTACGACGAGCCCGGGAAGCAGTGGCCCGACACCTGCCCGCGGTCGGCGTAGCGGCGAACTCGGCGTTCGCCGGCGCCGTGCTGCTGGTGGTCAGCGAGCTGGTCACGAACGTGCTGAGGCACGCCCCTCGCTCGACGGCCATCGACGCGGGGATAGCGATCGTGGCCGGACAGCGGGTGGTCAGCGTCGCGGACGCCGAGCCGGCACTGCCGGATCTCAGCGACGAAGGCATGGCGCGGGGCTGCGCATGGTGGCCGAACTCGCCGCCGACTACGACGGCGACATGGAGACCGAACCCGCAGTCGACCATGACGGCAAGGCCGTCCTCGTACGGTTCGGCCTGCCGTCGTAGCGACGTGGACATCACAGGAAGCGGGGAGACGACACCGTGACCGAACAGGCGCCGAACCAGTCTGCGGGCGCGCAGCCGAAGCGGAAGCGCAGACTCAAGGACCGGGACGGGCGGATCGAGCGCGGTGTCGCGATCCGCGCGGGCTTCTACATCTTCGGCACGCACATCATCGCCGCATGGATGATGCTCCTCTTCTACCTGGGCGACCACGCGCACAAGTGAACCAGCGACAGCACGCGCACCTGAGACAAGGGCCGACCGGCCCGGATTGCGGCCCCGCAGCCCTATGGCCCGCTTCCTTCCAGCCAGCGAGGATCAGCTGTCCCCGTGAAGACTTCTTCAACTCGGCGCGGGAGAAAGGACTGTCTGAAGTGATCGCTGTTGTGGGACACCCTGACCTCACCGCGTCCACGCTGGACGTACTGGAGGAGGAACTGCGTCGACGCCTGGCAGAGTTCGCACGAGCGGGCAAGTCGGGGCTGGTGCGTGCCGGGAAGGGTCTGCCAGTCGTCTTCGGGCGGGCCGCCCGCGCCGCGGGACTGGCGCTGGTGACCGTCCTGCCCTCCAGGAACGGCGTGCCCGAGGTGCTGGAGTCGCGTGACCGCAAGGCGGCCGGGGAACTGTTGCTGCTGTCGGAGCAGGTGCGACTACTGGAGTACGACCCGTCCGACCGCGGTTCCTGTGTGGGGGCGGACGAGAACCTGCTGCGCTCGTGCGCCCGGCTGCTGGCGGTGTGGGACGGCTCCCCGTCCAACGGCCGGGACGCAACTGCCCATCTCGTGGCCTTCGCCCGCAGCAGCGGCATCGGCGTCGAGGTTCTGTGGCCAGAGGGAGCCGACCGCGTGGCACCGGTCCAGCAGAAGTCATGACGCGAAACTCTTCGAGCCCGGAGCCGGGCGGCTGAGCGGGACGAGCATCCCCGCTACCGCCAAGCGGACCGGAGCGCGGCGCAATGACTCTGTTCCGCGTCACGGGGCCGGTCACAGCGCCAGGTCCGCGTGCCGGGGTAACGCCACCAGCCGTGCCCCGTATCGCTCCGCGTCGCACACCAGATTGAACGGCGTGGCGATCTCGACCTCGCAGCGCGTTTCAGGACCCCGCATCACGCAGCGCACCTGCACCCGAGCCACCCAACTCCCAACTGCGGAGCGGCGCAGACACTTCGCGCAGAACGCGCCGCCCACATCCCGGAGGTGATCGCCGTCCGCCGGCCGTCGCTACGAAGGCGGCTTTTCTTCCAGCTGGGCCGCCTGCAAGTCGGCAAGCAGTTCAGCTTGCCCGGCCAGCACGCCGGAGAGGATGGTACGGGCGACTTGGAGGAGTTCGGCGACGTGGGGACTGGTCAGGGAGTAGTACACGGTCGACCCCTCCTTACGCGTCTTGACCAGGTTCGCCCGGCGCAGCACCGCCAGCTGCTGGGACAGGTGTGCGGGCTCGACGCCCACCTCGGGCAGCATCTCAGCGACGGCGTGCTCGCGCTCGCTCAGCAGCTCCAGGACGCGGATCCGGACCGGGTGACCGAGCGTCTTGAAGAACTCGGCCTTCAGTTGGTACAGCGGCCTACTCATCGTGCCGTCTCCTTCTCGACACGACAGCACGGGCCCACCGGCCGGGCCTCGGCGCATCGCATCCACCCACTCGTCAAGAACATGCGACCCATCCTCGCGTGTGATACCGGCCAGGCCCAATCCGCTCCGAGGAGCAGCCGAATCCAGCAGTAAAGACGCGGACCCCTTGGGAATCGCCCCACTGTGCGGCGCAGGCATCACCAGGCTCACATCCCCTCTTGCCGTCTGAAGTGCCGCCCTGCTGCCCTCGGCCAGGACGGCAACTGCCCCTTGCCGCGGCCACCACATGTCCAAGCTGCCCCCCGGGAGCCGTCCCGCTCGGGAGGCGCCGGAAAGCGACTGCAGCAGACCGCACGCTTGATCACCCGGGATCACTCGCCTGCCCGGTCCGCCGCCGGCCAGCCCGTCGTATGCCACTCGTGGCATCCCTCCGCCTACTCCCCCAGCTCCGCGCTGTGCGCGGCGAGCGCGGTGGCCAGGTCGGCGTGCACCGGGATGTGCGGGCAGTCCCTGTCCGGGACGAGGGACCCGTCGGCGGGGATGGCCGCCGGCTCCAGGCGCCGGCCCGCCTCCGCGAGGCGGCGGGCGGCATCGGTGATCGCTAGTTGACCCTCGGCGGACCAGCTGCGCAGTTGGCTCAGGTCGACGATGACCGGACCGCTAGTGGGTGACGACCCAGCCGATAGCGCCGTTGAAGCGCCGGACAGCATCCGGGCCCAGGTGTCCGGCGACCGACAGGACTCCGATGTTCTCCTTGACGGTGTAACGCCGGTCGATGGTCATCGTCGTGGACTTCCTTGCGGCTGTGGCTGGTCGGGGATCAGGGTGTCAGAGGGGCAGAGTGATCCATACGCTCTTGCCCCCGCCGTCGGCGTCCGGTCGGACGACCGCGGTGCCGCTCAGGCCGTGAACGAGCTCCATGACGGTGCCGAGACCGCCCGTACTGCCTCCGGTCACTGATCCGTACAGCGGCGGTTGGTAGGGATGGCGGTCGTGAACGGCGAAGGCGAGGCAGTCCCTGCCCGCCGCGTAGGTGACCGTGAGCTGCGGGGAGAGGACGGCGGCGTGCCGGACGCTGTTGGTGATCAGTTCGCTGAGGATCAGAAGGGCCGGCCCCACGGTGGGGTGACGCAGTCCGATCCTCCACTCCACCAGCGCCAGCTCCGCGGTCTCGCGGGCGATCCGGACCGCGGACGGCTCGCTGGGCAGCGTGAGCACATGCCGGTACGGCAGGGTCTCCAGCTGCGTCGACATCACACCTCCGGGTGAGCGAGGCGGAAGCCGGTGATGGTTTCGGGGTGGATCCGCAGGACCGCGTCGTGCGGACCGTGGACCCAGTCAGCCAGGGTGCGCCGATAGTGGGCGACCTCGTCGCGATCCCTGATCACTTCGGCGGGACCGGCCACGGTCAGGGTCCAGCCGATACCCGTCGCTTTCGAGATCTCGTCGACGCAGTACGTCGCGGTCTCGGGCAGCGCCAGGCTCGGGGCGGGAGTCCGCACGACCAGCCGGCCGTACTCGAAGACGTGCCGGGGGGCGGATGACAGGCTCCCCTCGCAGGGGATACAGCAGGCGCCCCGGACTGCCGCCTTCCAGCAGCCACAGCGCCTCGGCGCCGGACAGATCGAGCATGCGCAGGGGGGTGGGGGACGCGCTCATCGGATGGCTTCCTCCGGCGAGGGACTGGTCGCGGGGGCGGGGACGGCGGGCAGGACTCCGGCACGCTCCAGGTGAGCGCGGGCGCCTTGGATCGCCTCAGGTGTGGTGCCGTATTCCCTGCCCTCGTGGCGCAGCAGTTCCAGCGCGCCGACGGAGTCGAGGACCTGGCGCTGGCTGGTACGTATGCCGGAGGCGAGGACGAGGATGCCGCGTCGGTTGAGTTTCTCGACCGCGTCCTTGAGGACCAGAGCGCCGGTCGCGTCCATGGTCGAGACCCGGGACATGCGCAGGATCACCACGCGGACGTCCGCCACTTCGGTCAGCTCCAGCAGGAAGCGATGGGCGGCGGCAAAGAACAGCGGTCCATCGATGCGGTAGGCGACGATGTGCTGGGTGAGCAGGGCGTGTTCCTCGGTGCTGTGGTCGCCCCGGTCGAGCGGCACCTGATCGAGGCTGGCCTGCTTGGCCACCGCGCGCAGGGCGAGCGCGCCCGCGACGGCCAGGCCGATGATCACGGCGTAGACGAGGTCCAGGGCGAGCGTCGCGACGGCGGTCAGGACGAGGATCACCGCGTCCGAGCGGGTCGCCTTGGCCATCGCCCGCAGCGAGCCGACCTCCACCATACGGATAGCCGTGGCGAGCAGGACACCGGCGAGGGCGGCGAGCGGAATCTTGGACACCAGCGGTGCCGCGGCGATGACGATGACGGCGAGGACGGCGGCGTGGGTGAGCGCGGCGAGCCGGGAGCTCGCGCCGGTGCGGACGTTGACTGCGGTGCGGGCGATCGCACCGGTCGCCGGAACGCCGCCGAACAGCGGGGCGGCGATGTTGGCCAGTCCCTGGCCGAACAGCTCTCGGTCCGGGTCGTGCTTCTGTCCCACGGTCATGCCGTCGGCGACCGAGGCCGACAGCAGCGACTCCAGCGCGGCCAGGGCCGCGACCGCGACGGCCGGGGCCAGCAAAGTGCCCAACGAGCCCATGTCCAAGAAGGACAGCGAAGGAACCGGCAGCCCCGCCGGCAGGGCGCCGATCGGTTTCGCCGCATCCAGTCCGGCAACCTGGGCCACGATCGTCGAGGCGGTCACCGCGACGATGGAGAAGGGGATCGTCGGCCGCCACCGGGCGCCGACCAGCATGACCACGGCCACGCTGACCGCGAAGGCGAGCGCGGTCCAATTCGGGTCCTTCGCGAACGCCTCGATCGCTCGCCGGGCGACGGCCACGGCCCGGTCGCCCTCGGGCTTGGGAACGCCCAAGGCGTTCGGGATCTGCTGGAGCCCGATCACGCAGGCGATGCCGAGGGTGAAGCCCTCGACCACGGGGGCGGGCACGTACTGCATGTACTTCCCGGCGCGCAGCGCGGCCAGTGCGAGGAGCATCAGGCCCGCCATCAGGCCGACGGTGAGGACGCCGTTCGGGCCGTACTTGCCGACGATGGGCACGAGTACGACTGTCATGGCGCCGGTCGGTCCCGACACCTGAAGGTTCGAACCGCCGAAGACGGCAGCGAGCGCACCGGCGACCACGGCGGTCGCCAGGCCCGCCTCCGCGCCCAATCCGGAGGAGACCCCGAAACCGAGCGCGAGCGGCAGCGCGACGATCGCCACGGTCAATCCGGCCAGCAGATCCCGGCGCGGGTCGCGGCGGACCTGGTCCAGATCGGCGCGGGCGGGCAGCAGTGCCGAGACCCGGGCCCAGACCCGGCTGATGCCCGAGGTCATCGCGCGGCGACCTCGGCTTCCCTCAGTTCGGCCAGCAGCTCGTTCCGCCCAGCCAGCATCTCGGTCAGGATCCGCCGGGCCGCCTTCATCAGGTCAGCGACATCGCCGCCGGCCAGCTCGTAGACGACCGTGGAACCCTCTCGCGTGGAGGTGACGATCCCGGAGCGGCGCAGCACAGCCAGCTGCTGGGAGAGGCTGGACGGCTCCACCTCCATCTCCGCGAGCAGGTCCCGCACCGGCTTCGGTCCGTCCTGCAGGAGCTCCAGCACCCGTATCCGCAGGGGATGACCGAGCATCCGGAAGAACTCGGCCTTGGCCTGGTACAGCGGAACGGACACGGCCCCTCGGCTTCCCTCAAGACCCCAGGGGGGCGCGGACGAAAGGTTGTGCCCACGGCTGCCTGCAGACACAACAAACACAGCATCTAACCAATTGCGAAATTTTGCAATTCGTCATTAGTGCGCAACCGGAAGCGCTGCACCGGCGGTGCAGGGGCGGTCAGACGTTCTCGATCACGCTGGATTCAGGCTGCATCGCCCCGGAGCCCTCGATCTTGCAGTCGATGTCGTGCCCGGCAGGGAGGAGGGTTCTCGACGATTCCGTCCGGTATCTGGTTCGGCATCCAGCGTCCCACGGCCCGTTCCAGGCCGGCCAGAGCACGGGCCTCCTCGGTGCCGGGTTCCGGCGGCTCCTGCCCCGTCGCGAGGTAGACGTCGCAGGCTTCGGTGGTGACGGTGAAGCCCGGCGGTACGGGCAGCCCCAGCCGCGTCATCTCGGCCAGGCCGGCTCCCTTGCCGCCGAGCAGGCCGGCCATCTCCCGGCGCGCCCTCGGCGAAGACGTACACGTACGTCGTCGGTGTGCTCATCGCGCTCTCCGGTCCCTCACTCGTGGGGCACGACGGCCAGCGGACAGCCGACGTGATGGACGGCGGCATGGGTGACGGGGCCGATGCGCGCAAGCGCCGGTCGCTCGGACAGGCGACGGCCGACGACGAGGAGGCTCGCCGCGGAGGCGGCCCGGACCAGCGCGGTGGAGGCCCTGCCCGCCACGACGGTCTCCAGGACCTCGGTATCGGGGTACTTCTCCCGCCACACCGCCAGCACCGCGTGCAGAAACCCCTGCCATTCCTCGGCCCGCTGCGGATCGTCGACCAGAGCGATGTCGCCGGGGCCGAGACTGATCGCGGAAGGCGGCTGCCAGGCGTGCACGACACGCAGCCGAGCTCGCCTCAACTGGGCTTCCGCGAAGGCGAACTCGATCACCTCGTCGCAGGCATCGGCGAGGTCGATGCCGAGCACCACATCGAGGCAGCCGGTGCGGGTGGACGGGCTGCCGTCGTCCGCCGGGAAGTGCTCGTCCTCGGCCTCCTCCCCCGCCCGTACCAGGACCACGGGACGGGCCGCCTTCGCGACAACACCTTGGGCGACGGAGCCGGCAAGAAGCCCGGTGAAGCCGCTCAGGCCGCGCGAGCCCAGCACCAGCAGGTCGGCCTGTTCGGCAGCCTTCAGCAAGGCCGCGGTCGCCGGGCCTTCGACCTGCTCGTCGGTGAGGAGCACGTCGGGTACGACACTGCGGATGCGCTCCTCCGCCTGCCGTAGGCCGCGGCGCGCCAGTTGCCGCTGCGCGGCGTTCGCGGGCTCGCCGTCGTGTCCGCGCGGGTGCCAGTCCCAGACGTGCACCAGTCGCAGCGGTCGGTCACGACGCAGCGCCTCGCGGGCGGCCCACTCTGCGGCGGCGAGGCTCTCGGCCGATCCGTCCACTCCGGCGATGACGGGCGACAGCATGGTGCGCACCTCCTGCGCTTGGTCTGCTCCTTACTGCCAGCGTCGTCCTGGGGTGACCTGTCGGGTATGGGCCGCAAGGGCTCACGCAGGTCCATTCGGCCCCTGCGCCGGTCCCGGGGTGGTCGGCACGGTAGGAGGCGTGAGAGTGGGTCACCCGTGTGCTGTGGAGGCGATCGCCGTGAGCCAAGTAGTCATTGCCTGCGTCAACAGGTCAGGCGGTAGCCGTACGGCCGTGGAGTGGGCGGCACACGAGGCGTCGCTGCGCGAGCTGCCGCTGGAGGTGCGGTACGGCTCACCGCCGGACGATCTGAGTACTGCGGCGATGCTTGTGCTCGACCTGCCCACGACGGAGGACGACACCACCGACCTGGCAACAAGCTCGGCCGCACTCACGTCTACGACCGCCTTCGCCTGCCCAGTGGTACTGCTACCCGTCGCAACTCCGGCGCGCCGCGCCAAACAGATCACCCTCGGGATCGACGCCCGTCACCCGGCGGAGCAGGCCATCGACTTCGCCTTCGGCGCCGCTCAGGTCCGGGGCGTACGGCTGCACGCCGTCCACGCTTGGGAACTCCCGTCTTGCGCCGCCGGGTTGCGCTTCGGCATTCCCGAGGAGGACCGCGCCACTTGGGAGGACCACGAAGTGCAACTGCTGGCCGACGCGCTGCGGCCTTGGCGGGTGAAGTACCCGCGGGTTCCGGTGCTCGAGGATGTCGTTCTACTCACCCCCGCCGATGCGTTGCTCCACCATGCCGAGGGCGCCGCACTCCTGGTCGTGGGCCGCGGCTCCGGCGAGGCCCCGGGCTTCGTGCAAGCCCTGCTGCGCGAAGCCCGGAGTCCGGTCGCCCTCGTGCCGTAGAGCGCAGGCAGGCCACGGCGTGTGATGACCTAAGCGGTCGTCAGTTCCTCGGCGATCCGCTGCGCCCAGGCATCGATCGCGGGGAAGTCGCGGAAGTCGCCGCCCTTACCGTTGCGGAGGATCATCCGTGCGACTCCGCCCCGCGCACCAGCCTCCAGACAGCCGCCGAAGGTGACGTGCTCCCTGACGCCGAGCCGGTCCATGGCGCGCCGCACGCCGGACACCGGCGGGACGTTCCGCTCCGAGGCCGAAGCGTCCAGCGGCCCGCTGCTGAAGAACCACAGGGGGCGTTCGGCCAGGGCACGGCGGTGGCGGCGGACGAAGCGGCGCGCGTCCCTGTGCCAACGACCGGCATACAGCGCGCCTCCGACGACCACAGCGTCGTACGTCTCGATGTCCGTCACCGATGGTGCGGGCCGTACCTCGGCCGTCAGCCCCTCCTTGCAGAGGACCTGGGTGACGGCCTCGGCGATCTGCGCGGTCGATCCGTTCGTCGTCCCGTAGGCGACCAGAACCCTGCGGGTCATGGCGGTCCCCCTCAGCGGCGGCGCAGCCAGTCGTCGGCCACACCGTGCAGAGCAGCCTCGGCAGGCTGGACGTGGCTGTCGTCCAGGCGGTAGGTCAGGTCGTCGACCACCGCGACCACGCCGTCGATCTGCTTGGTCATGGAGACGGCGATCTCGGTCTCACTTTTGCGCTCCATCTGGCCGGCGAGCGTGACCACACCCTCCACCACGGAGACGTCGGCACTCCGCGCGGGCAGCCACAACGCGCGGACAAGGACTTCCTCGACCACCTCGTCGCGGATCTCCCTGTCCGGCCGGAGGAAGACCTGGAGCAGGTCCCGGCGGGTGACGATGCCGACGAGCCGGTCCTCCTCGTCCAGGACCGGTAGCCGCTCGACGCGCCGCTGGGCCATGGTCCGCGCGGCCTCGACGACAGTGTCCTCGGCGCGCACGGTGACGGGCGGTCCGGTCATCAGCCGGCCGGCGGTGCGGGCCGCCGCCTGCGCGGCCCGCTGCCTTCCGATGCGTGTCAACGCCAGATCCCGGAGGCGGTGCTTCGGCTCATGGGGGTCGGCCGTTTCGGCCTGGCGGACCAGCAAGTCCGTCTCGGAGATGACGCCGATGACCTTCTCGTCCTCGTCCACGACCGGCAGTCCGCTGATCCTGTGGTGAGTGAGCAGCCGTGCCACTTCCTTGAAGGGGGTGCCGTACGAGGCGCGGACGACGTTCGTGGTCATCACGGAGCCGACTTTGTTGTGCTTCATCTCTGGTTCCTCCTCAGCGGAGTCGGCGCAGATAGGGGTCCTGGGGCGTGCGCGGCACCAGCCGCACCCGAGCGTCGAGCACGCAGACGTCGGCCGTGGTCGCGAGCACGGGGTTGAAGTCGGCCTCAGCGAGCTCGGGCAGGTCGGCCGCCATGCGGGACAGGCGCGACAGCAGCTGCTCCAGGCCTTCGAGGTCGGCTGGCCCGCTACCGCGGGCTCCGAACAGCAGCGGGGCGCAGCGCGGTGCGGTGATCAGGTCGTGCACGTCGTGGTCGGTGAGCGGGGCAAGTCGTGCGGCGTCGTCGCCGAGGACCTCGGTGGCGGTGCCGCCGAGGCCGAACAGCACGAGCGGGCCGAAGACCTCGTCCTGGACGACGCCTGCGAACAGTTCGGTGCCGCGCGCCGCGAGCGGCTGTACGACCACACCGGTGAGCAGCCCCGCGAACCGGGTTTCGAAGTCCCGGAACGCGGCTCGCACCTGCGCATCGCCCTGGAGGTCGAGGTGCACGGCACGCTGCTCGCTCTTGTGAACCACCCCCGGCCAGTGTGCCTTCATCACCACCCGGTCGTCCGGACCGCGCAGCCGCTGGGCCGCGAGAACGGCCTCGTCCTCGGTCTCCGCCCACGCCCACGAGATCTGCGGGATGCCGTAGCAGGTGAGCAGGTCGGCGCAGGTGCGCGGGTCGAGCCAGCCGCCGTCCGGATGCGCGGCCAGGAAGGTGTCAGTGATCTCCTGGGCACGCGTGGTGTCGATGCCGTCGAGTTCCGGGACCGTGCCTACGGGCCGGGCGAGCCAGGCCGCTCGGCGTGCGGCGTGGGCCAGCGCCCGTGCCGCCGCTTGAGGTTCGGCATAGGAGGGAACCGTGCCACCGTCGGCGGCGGGCAGCAGCTTGACTGGCAGGTCCTGTTCGAGGCGTACCGCGGCGATCGGCTTGGCCCGGTGCGCAGGGGCACCGGTGAGGGCCCGGATGAGGTCGTCGCCTGTGGCGACGGCGACCGCCGTGGGCACGAGAGCCACCAGGACCGCGTCGACGCCCGGGTGATTCATCAGCCGGTCCAGGCAGTCGGCGAGCTCGTCCTCGGTGACGGCGGCGGTGGCGTCGACGGGATTGCCGACCGCGGCGCCCCGGGGGAGCACGGCGAGCAGATCTTCGATCACCTCAGAAGGGAGCGGCGGCAAGGAGAGTCCCGCCTCTGTGCAGCCGTCCGCGGCGAGGACTCCGACACCGCCCGCGTTGGTGACGATCGCGACCCGGCTGCCCGTGGGCAGCGGCTGGGAGTGCAACAGGGCTGCGGTTTCCAGCAGTTCGCCGACCGAGCGGGTCGCGGTGATGCCGGCCTGGGTGAACAGCGCCTGCCGGGTCATGGTGCGGGTGGCGGCCGCCGCGGTGTGCGAGGCCGCGGCACGGCGGCCCGCCTCGGTACGGCCTGCGTCCACGGTCAGGACAGGCATGCGGCGGGTGACGCGGCGGGCGGTGCGGGAGAAGGCCCGCGGGCTACCGAAGGACTCCAGGTGCAGCAGGGCGAGTTCGGTGCGGCCGTCGCTCTCCCACCACTGGAGCATGTCGTTGCCGCTGACGTCGTACTTGTCGCCGAGGGAGGCGAAGGAGGAGACGCCGATGCCGAGCCGGGACAGCCCGTCGAGCAGAGCGATGCCGACGCCGCCGGACTGCACGGCGACGCCCGCAGTGCCGGGGAGCGGGTGGTCGGCGGCGAACGTGGCGTCCAGACGCAGGTCGGGGTCGGTGTGGGAGATACCGAGGCAGTTGGGGCCGACCAGGCGCATGCCGTGGGTGCGGCACGCGGCCAGCAGCGCCTGCGCCTGGTCGGCGTCGAGGCCGGCGGTGACGACGAGCACCGCCCGGACACCGGCCTTGCCGCACTCCTCGGCGGTGGCCGGGACCGCCGCGGCGGGGACGGCCACGACTGCAAGGTCGGGTGTCTTGGGTAGTGCGCTCACGGACGGGTACGACGGCACGCCGAGGATGTGGTTCACGCTCGGGTTCACGGCGAACAGGCGACGGGTGTAGCCGCCCGCCTTCAGGTGGTGCAGGACCGCCCGGCCGACCGAGCCGGGTTTGCGTCCGGCGCCGACGACCGCGACCACGTTCGGGCGCAGCAGCGGCTCGAGGCTGGCCACGTCGGCCGACCGGCCCCGGGCCTCCACGGCCGACAAGTAGGCGTCGTCCGCGTCCAGCCGTATGGTGCAGCGCACCTCGGGACCCTCGAACCGGCGGGCGGTGCGCAGGCCGAGGTCGGCGAAGAGCTGGAGGATCTCGCGGTTCTCGCTGAGCGCGTCGGCGGTGAAGGTGGTGATGCCGTCGGCGCGGGCGGCGGAGACCAGGTGCTCGACGAGCAAGGTGCCCACTCCGCGGTGGTGCAATCCGTCGCAGACGGCGATGGCGATCTCTGCCTCGTCCTTCTTCTCCCCCGCCGTGTCGTACTCGGCGAGTCCGATCACCTGACCATGCGTCTCGGCCAGCAGGGCCCGGGAGCCGGGGTGCGCGGGGGTGCAGGCCCGGTCGGCAGCCAGGGCGGCGGACCGCGGGCTCAGCGAGAAGAACCGGAGACGAAGATTCTCCGGGGACATCTCCTCGTAGAGCCCTTGCACCTGGTCGTGGTCGGCCGGCGTTACGGGGCGGATGCACACGGTGGCGCCATCAGCAAGCAGGGCGTGAACCGGGGGGCGGTTGAGTACGGCGTCCGACATCAGGTATCTCCTCCAAGCCTCTCGACGATTCGAGCATCAGGCGGATCACGAGGCGATCCCATGGGCTGTGCGGAGGTCCTTGAGGGCCGGTCGGCCCTTATTCCCAGGTGCGTGTCCGTACATCGCCCCTCTGGCAGTGACCGGACGGCCGCCGCCACGGAACGGTCACCGCGGTCGTCGTGTGCGCACAAGTTCGGGCACTGAGGGCCACTACACGACTTGTTATGGCAGAACCACGTGGTTTGCGTTGGGATGACCTGTCTCAACGTAAGCCTGGGGGCGAGGACGAGAATGAGCGGCTTGACCGGAACAGCACCACCTGATCCCGCCCGCACGGTGGAACCTGGCACGTGCCGGTGCGGCGCCGCGGTCCCCGTGGGCGTTCCCGGCGCCGCCGAGGAGAGGTTCAGGGGGCTGTTGGAGGCGGCACCGGACGCCATGGTCATCGTCGACGACACCGGCACCATCCGCCTCGTCAACGCCCAGACCGAAGCCCTCTTCGGCTACCAGCGCGAAGAACTCCTCGGCCACCCCGTCGAACTCCTCGTCCCCGGCCGCTTTCGCACCCACCACACCGCACACCGCGACGGCTACGCCCACAACCAGCAGATCCGCCCCATGGGCGCCGGACTCGACCTCTACGGACTACGCAAAGACGGCACCGAGTTCCCCGTCGAAATCAGCCTCAGCCCCCTGGAAACCACTGACGGCCTCCTCGTCTCCGCCGCCGTACGAGACGTCAGCGAACGCAAAGCCGCCGAAGAGAGGTTCAGGGGGCTGTTGGAGGCGGCGCCGGACGCCATGGTCATCGTCGACGACACCGGCACCATCCGCCTCGTCAACGCCCAGACCGAAGCCCTCTTCGGCTACCAGCGCGAAGAACTCCTCGGCCACCCCGTCGAACTCCTCGTCCCCGGCCGCTTTCGCACCCACCACACCGCACACCGCGACGGCTACGCCCACAACCAGCAGATCCGCCCCATGGGCGCCGGACTCGACCTCTACGGACTACGCAAAGACGGCACCGAGTTCCCCGTCGAAATCAGCCTCAGCCCCCTGGAAACCACTGACGGCCTCCTCGTCTCCGCCGCCGTACGAGACGTCAGCGAACGCAAAGCCGCCGAAGAGCGCATCACCGAGCTGGCCGCGCTGGTTGAGTCCTCGCAGGACGCCATCCTCGCGAACACCCTCGATGGCCGCATCACGTACTGGAACGCTGCGGCCCAGCGGCTGTACGGGTTCACGGCGCACGAGGTCCTGGGCCGGCACATGTCCGTGCTGGCACCGTCGGCGAGGGAGCACGAGATCACCGCGCTCCTGGAGCGGCTGCGCCGAGGGGAGAAGGTCGAGCACTTCGAGACACTGCGGCTCACCCGCTCCGGAGCGTTGCTGGACGTGGATGTCACCCTGTGGCCGACGCGGGCGGCGGACGGCGCGGTCGTCGGCGCGTGTGCGATCGTGCGGGACATCAGCGACCGCAAGCGCGCCGAGGCAGAGCTGACGGAGCTGTACGAGCAGCAGCGGCACATCGCCCTGACCCTGCAGCGCAGTCTGATGGGTACGCCGCCGGCCATCCCCGGTCTCGCGACCGCCAGCCGGTACCGGCCTGCGACCCAGGGAGCTGGTGTCGGCGGTGACTGGTTCGACCTGATACCGCTGGGCGCCGGGCGGGTAGGTGTGCTGATCGGTGATGTGATGGGCCGGGGTCTTGAGGCCGCGGCGGTCATGGGTCAGCTCCGGTCGGCTGCACATGCGTTGGCCAAGACCGGGCTGCAGCCGCGGCAACTGATGCAGGCGATGGACACCGTCGTCGCCGATCTCGATGTCCCCGACCAGCTGGTCACCTGCTGTTACCTGGTCATCGCCGCCGACGCCGGCGAGGTGACCGTGTGTTCCGCCGGCCACCTGCCGGCTCTCGTCGCCGTCCCTGGTGCACCCACCCGGACGCTTCCGGCACCCGTGAACGCCCCTCTCGGTGTCGGTGGCGTGATCTACGAGCAGTGCTGCAGCACCATCGAGCCCGGGGCCATTCTCGTGCTCTACACCGACGGCCTGATAGAAACCCCCGGCACCGACATCGAGGACAAGCTCGGCCAGCTGGTCGCCACCCTGGACGGGCTCCCGACCGCGATGCCCGACCTCGAGGGTGCCGCCGACCATGTCCTGTCGACGCTGCTCCCCGACGCGGACGGCCACGACGACGTCACGTTGCTGCTGACGCAGCTGCCCGCGGCTCCGCTGGCCACGGCCACCACGGAGCTGCCTTCCGCGCCGGAGTCCGTGCCGGCGGGCCGCGAATTCCTCTCCAAGGCACTGAGCACGTGGGACTGCGCGGGCACGACGGACGACGCGCTGCTGCTGCTCTCCGAGCTCCTCACCAATGCCGTGCAGCACGCCCAGGGCCCCATCGGGGTGCACGTGTGCCGCACGGAAACCGATCTCACCGTGGAGATCAGCGACCGCAACCCCCACCTGCCCCATCCGCGCCTCGCGGCGGAGGACGAGGAGTCCGGGCGTGGCCTGCTGCTCGTTCGTGCCCTCGCCGACGACTGGGGCGTGCGGCCCATGGACCAGGGGAAAACGACCTGGTTCAGTCTCAGGCTGTGAGAAGACTCCAGGAGCCGACGCCTTGGGGCTCCCCCTGCCTTCAGCTGTCGGAGACCAACTCCGTCAGGTCCAGCAGCCGATTCGTATAGCCCCACTCGTTGTCGTACCAGCCGAAGACCTTGACCAGGGTGCCGTTGGCCTGGGTGAGCGCGGCGTCGAAGACGCAGGAGGCCGGGTCGCCGATGACGTCGCGGGAGACGATGGGCGCCGTAGAGACACGCAGGATGCCGTTCAGCGGGCCCTCGGCCGCCGCGGCGAAGGCGGCGTTGATCTCGTCCACCGTGGCCTCGCGGTTCAGTACCACAGTGAGGTCGGTGAGCGAGCCGTCCTCCACGGGCACCCGGACGGCGATCCCGTCCAGTGCGCCGGCCAGCTCCGGCAGTACAAGGCCCACCGCGCGGGCGGCGCCCGTGCTGGTCGGGATGATGCTCAGCGCCGCCGAACGGGCGCGGCGCAGATCCTTGTGCGGGCCGTCGAGCAGGGACTGGTCGTTGGTGTAGCCATGGACGGTGGTCAGCAGGCCGCGGTCGATGCCGAAGTTCTCGTCGAGCACCTTGACCATCGGGGCGAGGCAGTTGGTGGTGCAGGAGGCGGCCGAGATGATCCGGTCGCGGTGCCGGTCGTACGTGTTGTCGTTGACGCCCATCACGATGGTGGCGTCGACGCCCTTGCCGGGCGCCGACAGGAGCACTGTGTGGGCGCCGGCCTTCAGGTGCAGGGCAGCGGAGTCGCGGTCGCGGAAGCGGCCGGTGGACTCGATGACGATGTCGGCTCCGTAGTCGGACCAGCGCAGAGCGGCCGGGTCGCGCTCGGCGGTGACGGCGATACGCCGGCCGTCGACGACGAGGGAGCTGTCGTCGTGCACGACCTCGCGTCCGATGTGCCCGAACGTCGAGTCGTACTCCAGGAGGTGGGCGAGGGTGGCGGGCGGGGCGATGTCGTTGATCGCGACCACGTGGACGTCCTGGGTGCCCGCCTCCGCGCGGTCGAGGGCCGCGCGGAGATAGGTGCGGCCGATGCGGCCGAAGCCGTTGATGCCGACGCGTACGGTCATGGTGAGGAGCTCCTTTACAGTTGGGGCCTACCGTGGTGGGGAGTGGCTCAGTGAGTCATCGATAGTGGAGGCGGCATGGCCGGTAAGAAGGCGGCGAAGCTGCCGCGCGAGGTGTACGAGAAGGAACTGCTGCGCCTGCAGACCGAGTTGGTGAAGCTGCAGGAGTGGGTGCGGGCGGAGGGTTCCCGGCTGGTCGTGATCTTCGAGGGGCGGGATGCGGCGGGCAAGGGGGGCACCATCAAGCGGGTCGCCGAGCATCTGAACCCGCGGGTGGCGCGGATCGCGGCGCTGCCCAAGCCGACCGAGCGCGAGCGCACGCAGTGGTACTTCCAGCGGTATGTGGAGCATCTGCCGGCCGCGGGGGAGATCGTGCTGTTCGACCGGTCCTGGTACAACCGGGCCGGGGTCGAGCACGTGATGGGCTTCTGTACAAAGGAGGAGTACCAGCTGTTCCTGCGGCAGTGCCCGATCTTCGAGCGGATGCTGGTGGAGGACGGGATCCTGCTGCGCAAGTACTGGTTCTCGGTGAGCGACACCGAGCAGCAGGAGCGGTTCCGGCGCCGCCTTGAGGACCCGCTGCGCCGCTGGAAGCTGTCGCCGATGGACCTGGAGTCGATCACCCGCTGGGAGGCCTACTCGCGGGCCAAGGACGAGATGCTGATCCACACGGACATCTCCGAGGCGCCCTGGTACGTCGTGGAGAGCGACGACAAGCGCCGTGCCCGGCTGAACATGATCGCCCACCTGCTCGGCTCGGTTCCCTATCACGACGTGCCGCCACCGGTTCTGGAGCTTCCGCATCGGCCGCCGTCTACCGGCTACGAGCGGCCGCCGCGCGATCTGCAGACGTACGTCCCGGACCACGCGGCGAGCCTGTAAGCCGGTCATCCCCACTCACGCCCGCTGCGGTACCACGGCGACGGGGCAGGCGGCGTGGTGCAGTACCGCGTGCGCGACACGGCTGAGCTGGAGGCCGTAGTGGCCCTCGCGGCGCCGGGCCCCGACCACGAGCGGGTCGGCGTCAGCAGAGGCGCCGAGCAGGACCTGGCGGGCGTGGCCCTCGACGGTACGCCGATGCACCTCCACATCAGCCGGGACGTCCCGCAGGGCGCCTTCCAGCACCTCAGCGGCCTTCTGCTCGTGCAGTCGGGCCGGTTCGCCGGCCAGCAGGGGGTGGTCGGTCGTCTCGTGCGCGGGGCAGCGCCAGGCACGTACCGCTTCCAGCGGAACGCCTCGGCGTCGGGCCTCCTCGACGGCGAAGCGCACCGTAGCCGCATCCGTCGGCTCCTCGCCGACGCCCACGACGATGCGGCCGTGCCTGCCAGATGCGGCCCGGTTGTCGTGGCCTCCGCGCAGCACGATCACGGGGCAGTGCGCGTGGCCGGCCACCGCCACGCTGACCGAGCCGAGCAGCGCCTCTGCCAGGCTGCTTCGGCCGCGTGAGCCCAGGACCACGGCAGCGGCGGTGCGGCTCTCGCGGACCAGCGCGTACTCCGGTTCCTCGGGCAGCACGTCGACAGTGACCTTCACGTCGGGTTGCCGGGTGCGGACCCGGCGTGCGGCGGTCTCGACGATGTCCTCGGCCATCACCTGGTCCGAAGGCTTGCCGAGATCGTCCGCGAGCGAGGTGCCTTCGTACCGTTCCCACAGCGATGCGTACACCAGCCGCAGCGGCAGATCGCGCAGGGCGGCCTCGTCGGCCGCCCAGTCGGCGGCGCGCAGGCTCGGCTCGGAACCGTCGACGCCGACGACCAGCGGCATTTCCATCGTGCTCACCTTTCCGCACCCAGGTCGAAGACGATCCTGGCCTTGATGTCGCCGCGCAGCACGGCGTCGATGGACTCGTTCACGGCGGCGAGAGGACGGGTCTCGTAGATGACCTTGGTCCGGCCGGCGGCGTGGAGCTGGAAGACCTCGGTGAGGTCCTGCCGGGTGCCCACGATGGATCCGATGACGGACGTACCGTTGAGGACGGTGTCGAAGATCGGCACCTGGATCGTGCCGTGCGCGGGCAGGGCCACCATGACGAGCTTTCCGCCGCGCCGCAGGCCGGAGCCCGCGGCCTCGAACGCGGCCGGGTTCACCGCGAGGGCGATCGCGGCGTGGGCTCCGCCGTGCTTCTTGAGCTCCTTGCCGACGTCCTGCTTGCGGGCGTCGATGACGAGGTCGGCGCCGAGCTCGCGGGCGAGTTCGAGCTTGTCGTCGGTGACGTCGATGGCCGCGACGGTGGCGCCGGCGATTTTGGCGTACTGCAGCGCGAGGTGGCCGAGGCCGCCGACGCCGGAGACCGCGACGAGCTGGCTGGGCCGGACGTCGGCGACCTTGAGGGCCTTGTACGTGGTGACGCCGGCGCAGGTCAGGGGGGCCGCGTCGAACGGTGTGACGCCCTCCGGGACGGGCTGGGCGAAGTCGGCCCAGGCCAGCATCTTCTCGGCATGGCCGCCGTCGCATCCGTAACCGGTGTTGATCTGCTGCTCGCACAGCGTCTCCCAGCCTGAAAGGCAGTGCTCGCACCGTCCGCACGCCTTGCCCAGCCAGGGCACCGCGACCCGCTGACCCACGGACAGGTGGGTGACGCCCTCGCCGAGTTTCTCGACTAGGCCCACACCCTCGTGGCCGGGTACGAAGGGCGGGGTCGGCTTGACCGGCCAGTCGCCGTGCGCGGCGTGGATGTCGGTGTGGCACAGCCCCGAGGCCTCCACGCGGATGCGGACCTGGCCGGGGCCGGGTTCGGGGTCGGGGCGTTCCTCGATGACCAGGGGCTCGCCGAAGGCCCGTACGACCGCTGCCTTCATGATCTGTTCTCTCCTCTGGAGGGGTGCGTCAGTCGTGGGCGACGACGGCGACGGGGGCGGTGGAGTGGTGCAGGACGGCGTGGGTGACGGTGCCGATGTGGGCGCCGACGGAGGAGCTGCGGATACGGCGGCCGACGACGACCAGGGAGGCTTCGTGGGAGGCGTCGATCAGGAGGAGCGAGGGACTGCCGTAGCCCGACTGCTCCACGACGTCGACGTCCGGGTACTTCTGCCTCCAGGGGCGCAGCACCTCGCTCAGGACCACGGCGTCGCCCTTGGCCATCTCCCGCTCGATCACGGGCTCCAGGGCCATGCCGTAGGCGTAGTAGGGCGGCGGGTTCCAGGCGTGCACGACCCGCAGGGAGGTACCGCGCCGGGCGGCCGCGTCGAAGGCGAACCCGATCAGCGCCTCGTCGGCGCCGGAGATGTCGAGCCCGAGGACGACGGGACGGAACGCCGTGGCCGCGGAGGGAATGCCTGCCGGGTCCATCTCGTGCTCATCCGCGGCCTGCTCGCCGGCGCGGACCAGGACGACGGGCTTCTTCGTGTGCGCCACGACCGCGAGGCCGGCCGAGCCGACCAGGAAGCCGCCGATCCCGCCCAGTCCGCGTGAGCCGAGGACGAGCATGTCGGCGTCCTCGGCCGCGTTGACCAGGGCTTCGGCGGGACGTCCGGTGAGCTGCTCGGTGGTCACCTCGACGCCGGGGTGGCGCAGTCGCAGGCCGTCGGCGGACTCGCGGGGGATTCTCTCGGTCCAGTACTGGTGCGTCTCGGCGCCGAGGAGCGGGGCCTGGGCCATGGGCTCCGGGACGGGCTCCCATACCTGGACGAGTTTCACCGGCAGTCCGCGCAGTTCCGCCTCGCGGGCCGCCCATTCCGCGGCGGCGCGGCTCTCGGGTGAGCCGTCGAGGCCGACGGTGATGGTGCGGGACATGTTCTCCACCTCCTGAACCGGGGGCCCGAGGGGACCCGGTTCCAGCGTCGTGTTCGGGGGTTCTTCAGGGCAGGGGCCGCTGGTCCTTCGGCGCGGACAATGGGCCCCGGGCACGGGGTGGCGGGACGGGCCCGGAGCGGGGCCCGTCCCGCCGCGTGCGGGGTCAGTGCAGCCAGGTGTGGTCACGGACGATCGGCAGCCGCGCCCATTGCCGACCCAGGCCCCAGGTGGCGCCCGCGCCCGCTGCCGCCACGGCGATCAGCGCGAGAGCGTAGATCACGTGGTAGTCGGTGAACGGGTTCGTCGACATGCTCGGCGCGCCGTTCGACAGGTGCCTGGCCGGCGGCCACTCGGCGATCCACATCAGCGCCATCATCGCCGTGCCCGCCACCGCGGCCGGCCACAGCGCCACACCGGCCGTGACGGCCAGGCCGAGGCCGAGCAGGCCCAGCATGAACAGCCAGTCCGCCCACGTGTCGCCGGCCCAGGAGTGGAACGTCGACTCCATCGGCCCGGCGGCGACGGAACCGAGGAAACCCTTCGTCGGCGACCCGCCGTCGATCCACCCCTTGCCGGAGGCGGTCGCGTAGCCCAGGCCGAAGGCCTTGTCCAGGAACGCCCACAGGAAGACGAAGCCGGTCAGGATGCGCAGGGATGCGAGGGCGTAGGCCTGCGCGGTGTGCGTGCCGAGACGTGCCGACACTGCGGACTGGGAGCCGGAGCCGGTCCGGTGCCAGCGGAAGGCGGCCGACAGGTGGAAGCCCGGGCTCCGGTGAGGGTGCTCGTGCACGGCCATGATGGTGATCCCTTCGGGGATGTACGAATCGTCGTCTCTTTGACGTGTCTCACTCTCGTCCGATGCCTGGTGACGCGCCGGATGCCGAAGGTCTCCATCCGTTGGGCTGAACGTCCCTGCCCACGGGGCCCGTTGGCCTGGGGGTGGTGAACCGGGCAGGTGGAGGACCGGGCGGGTATCGCGGATGATCGCGCGGCCATGGATGCTGGGCCCAGGCAGAGAGGGGCGGCACATGGCTCAGGGTGCGGGCAGACTGTTGTCTTGGTGGCGTCGGCTGGTACCCGGCCTCGACGCCCTGTTCGGTTACCGGCGCTCGTGGCTAAGGGGCGACCTGCTGGCCGGCGTGACGGTTGCGGCGTACCTCGTACCGCAGGTGATGGCCTATGCGGGCGTGGCCGGGCTGCCACCAGTCGCCGGACTGTGGGCGATCCTGCCCGCCCTCGCGATGTACACGCTGTTCGGGTCCACCCGGCTGCTGTCGGTCGGGCCGGAATCCACCACCGCCCTGATGACCGCCACGGTGGTGGGTCCCCTCGCCGCCGGGGACCCCGAACGCTACACGTCGCTGGCCGCGGCCCTCGCTGCCACCGTCGGCCTGCTGTGCCTGGTCGCAAGGGTGGTGCGGCTGGGCTTCCTGGCGGACCTGCTCTCCCGTCCGGTCCTGACGGGTTATCTGGCGGGAGTGGCACTGATCATGATGGTGGACCAGGTGCCCCGGCTCACCGGCGTACGGACGACCGGTTCGGAGTTCTTCCCGCAACTGTGGTTCTTCGTTGTGCACTTGGGGAACACCGATCCGCCAACGCTCGCCTTCTCCGCGATCGCACTCGTGTTCCTGTTCACGGTGAAGCGGTACGTGCCGGCGGTGCCGGGACCGCTGTTCACGGTGATCCTCGGCACGGCAGCCGTCACCCTCTTCGGCCTCGACCACCGGCACGGCGTCAAGGTGATCGGCCAGGTCCCGTCGGGGCTGCCGTCCCTCGCACTGCCGGACATGGGCGAGCTGCCGCGTTTGGTGCTGCCCGCGCTGGGAGTGCTCCTGGTGGCGTATACCGACTTCATCCTCACCGCGCGTGCCTTCACACGCCACGAAGAGGAGGGCCCCAGGCTCGACGCCAACCAGGAGTTCCTGGCACTGGGGGCGGCCAACCTCGGTGCCGGCGTCCTGCACGGCTTCCCGGTCAGCAGCAGCGCCAGCCGCACCGCCCTCGCCTCCTCAACCGGCGCGCGCAGCCAGGTCTGTTCCCTCGTCTCCGGCGCTGTGGTGCTGGCAGTCCTGCTCTTTCTCAGCCCGCTGCTGACCCGCATGCCCTCCGCCGCGCTCGGCGCGCTCGTCATCTACGCGGCCGTCCGCATGATCGACCTGGCAGGCTTCCGACGCCTGGCCTCCTTCCGCCGCCGCGAACTCCTGCTTGCGCTCGGCTGCCTGGTCGGCGTACTGGTCCTGGACATCCTCTACGGGGTGATCGTGGCGGTCGGCCTGTCGGTGGCCGAGCTGCTGACCCGGGTCGCGCGCCCGCACGACGCGGTCGAGGGGCTGGTGCCGGGAGTGGCGGGCATGCATGATGTGGACGACTATCCGCAGGCGCGCACGATCCCCGGTCTCCTGGTCTACCGCTACGACTCGCCTCTGTTCTTCGCCAACGCGGAGGACTTTCGGCGCCGGGCCATGGCCGCCGTCGACGAACAGGCCGGTTCGGTGCGCTGGTTCGTCCTGAACACCGAGGCCAACGTCGAGGTCGATATCACGGCCCTCGACGCGGTCGACGAGCTGCGCCGGGAGCTCACGGGCAGCGGCATCGTGTTCGCTCTGGCCCGGGTGAAGCAGGAACTGCTGAACGACCTCAAGGCGTACGGCCTGGCGGACGCCGTCGGAAGGGACCTCATCTTTCCGACGCTGCCGACCGCGGTGGCGGCGTACCGTACCTGGTGCGGCGAGCAGTAGGCATCCTGCTCCTTCAGGGCGCCGCCCTCCACCGGTCGTCAGCCGGCAGTGAGGTCCTGCCGGATCAGCGTGCCCGACCTGCCGTGGACGATCTCGTAGGCCGCATCCAGGGCACCGATCGCCGCCAGCCCACCAGTGCGCTCTACAAACCGTGCCGCGGCCTCCGTCTTTGGTCCCATCGAGCCGTCGGGGAACCCGCCGCCACGCAGGTCGCCGGGGGTGGCGTCGAGGACCGGCCGCTGATCCGGAGTGCCGTAGCCGTCGTAGACGCAGGGGACATCGGTGAGGATGAGAAGGAAGTCCGCCTTCAGGTCCTCGGCGAGCAGGGCCGCGGTGAGGTCCTTGTCCACGACGGCCTCCACGCCGCTGAGCGCGCCCGTGTCGGAGTCGGCGATGACCGGAACGCCCCCGCCGCCGGCGCACACGACCAGCGCGCCATCCGTGAGCAGCTCGTGGATGGTGTCCGTCTCCAGGATCCGTTCGGGCGACGGGGAGGGGACAACACGGCGCCAGCCGGTGGTGTCACGGGCGATGTGCCAGCCCAGCTTGCGTGCCAGCGCCTTGGCCATCGACGCGGAGTACACCTGGCCGACGAACTTCGTGGGCCGGTCGAAGGCGGGATCGTCGGCCCGCACGAAGGTGTGGGTGATGAGGGCGGCGATACGGCGACCGGGGAGCGCATTGTGGAGCGTGCGCGCCAGCAGAGAGCCGATCATGCCCTCGGTCTGGGCACCCAGCAGATCCAGCGGGTAGGGGGCGCTGAGGGCAGGGTCGGCCTCGCTCTCCATGGCGAGCAGGCCGATCTGCGGGCCGTTGCCGTGGGTGATGACCAGCTCGTGTTCCTGTGCCAGGGCGGCCAGGGCGGTGGCGACCCGGTCGATGTTGGCCTGCTGGACGGCGGCGTCAGGGCGTTCTCCGCGGTGCAGCAGGGCGTTGCCGCCGAGGGCGACGACGATGCGCATGGTTCAGTCCTCCAGGGCGGCGACGAGTAGGGCCTTGATGGTGTGCAGCCGGTTCTCCGCCTGATCGAAGACGATCGAGGCGGGCGAGGAGAAGACCTCGTCCGTGACCTCGAGTCCGTCCAGGCCATAGGCCTCGAACAGCTCCTGGCCGAGCCGGGTGCGGTGGTCGTGGAGGGACGGCAGGCAGTGCATGAACTTCACGTCCGGGTTTCCCGAGAGGGCGAGCGTCTTGTCGTTGACCTGGTAGGGCAGCAGCAGCTCGATCCGCTCCCGCCAGGTGTCGGCCGGTTCGCCCATGGAGACCCAGACGTCCGTGTGCAGGAAGTCGGCACCGCGTACGGCGGTTTCGACGTCCTCGGTGAGGGTGATCCGAGCCCCGCTGCGGCCCGCCACTTCACGGCATGTGGCGACCAGCGCGGATTCCGGCCACAGCGCCTTGGGCGCGGCGATGCGCACGTCCATGCCGAGCAGCGCGCCCATCGAGAGCAGGGAGTTGCCCATGTTGTTGCGGGCATCACCGAGGTAGCAGTAACTGACGTCCGTGAGCGGTTTGGTGCTGTGCTCGCGCATGGTGAGCATGTCGCACAGGCTCTGGGTGGGGTGGGCGGTGTCGGTCAGGCCGTTGTAGACGGGGACTCCGGCGTGGGCGGCGAGTTCGGTGACGATCGACTGGGCGGAGCCCCGGTACTCGATACCGTCGAACATGCGGCCCAGCACACGCGCGGTGTCGGCGATGGACTCCTTGTGGCCGACGTGGGTGTCGCCGGGGCCGAGGTAAGTGGTGCGGGCGCCCTGGTCGGCGGCGGCGACCTCGAAGGCGCAGCGGGTGCGGGTGGATGTCTTTTCGAAGATCAGGGCGATGTGCTTGCCGGTCAGCTGTGGCTGTTCGGTGCCGGCGCGCTTGGCCGCCTTGAGGTCGTGGGCGAGGTCGAGGAGGTGGTGGATCTCGCGGGCGGTGAAGTCGAGTTCGCTCAGGTAGGAGCGGCCTCGCAGGTCGACGGTCATGATGGGCGGTCCTTACGGTGGGTCAGGCGACCGGGTCGCGTTCGATGGGGCAGCTCATGCAGCGGGGGCCGCCCCGGCCGCGGCCGAGTTCGGCACCGGCGATCGTGACGATCTCGATGCCCTGCTTGCGCAGGTAGGTGTTGGTGGTGACGTTGCGCTCGTAGCCGACGACCACACCGGGCGCGAGGGCGAGGAAGTTGCTGCCGTCGTCCCACTGCTCGCGTTCGGCGTTGCGGATGTCCTGGGGAGCCGACAGCATCCGGACCTTGTCCAGGTTGAGGGCCTCGGCGAGCGCGGTCGCGAGATCGGAGTTCGCGGTGACGTCGAACCCGGTCTCACGGCTGTCACTGGGCCGCAGCGTCCACGAGCGCAGGGAGTCGGCGAGGCCGGGGTAGATGACGAACGCGTCACGGTCGACCATGGTCAGCACGGTGTCCAGGTGCATGTACGCACGGGCCGCAGGGAGTTGGACGGCGATCAGCTTGCTCGCCGTACGGGCCGCGAAGAGCCGGGCGGCCAGGTTCTCCACGGCCTGGGCCGTGGTGCGCTCCCCCATGCCGACCATGACGGCCCCGTTACCGAGGACGTGGACGTCCCCGCCTTCGAGGGTGCCGACGGGTCCGTCGAGCAGCGGCGCGGGCGCAATACCGGCGAACATCGGGTGGAACCGGTAGATGGCCTGTGCGTGCAGGCTCTCGCGGCGCCGGGCGGGCTTGGCCATCGGGTTGACCGACACCTGGTCGTACAGCCAGCAGGAGTTGTCGCGCGGGAAGAGGTGGTTGGGCAGCGGGGCGAGCGCGAAGTCGTCGGCGCCGAGCGCGTTCCACACCAGGCTGTGCGGGCTGTCGAGCGGCAGGTCGCTCTTGAGGAGGCCGCCGATCAGGTATCCGGCGAGGGTCTCCCCGTCCAGTTCGACGCACAGTTCGCGCACGGGGTCGATGAGGGCCGCGCCAACGGTGCCAGGAGTGACGACCTGCTCCAGGAGCCAGTCGCGGGCCTCAGGGACATCCAGAGTCTGTGTCAGCAGGTCGGCGAAGTAGTGCACGCGGGCGCCGTGGTCGCGCAGGACCTGGGCGAAGGCGTCGTGCTCCTCACGGGCTCGCTTGGCCCACAGGATGTCGTCGAAGAGCAGGGCGTCGACGTTGCGCGGGGTGAGGCGGGAGAGTTCGAGGCCGGGGCGGTGCAGGATCACCTGTCGCAGCGGGCCGACCTCGGAGTCGACGTGGTAAGTGTTCATCGCCGGGGGTTCCTCTGTGCTGGGAGCGGTCAGTTGTGGTGGCGGAGGTCATTCCGCTTGCGGGGTCCGCCGATGCGGCTGGTACGGAGCCCTCGGGAGAGCCGCGGGGCCGGTGGGGGCGTCTCGGGTGCCCGTTCCTGCTGGGCCGGGATCGCCGCGGTCTTCGGCGCCGCGTCTTCGCCGAAGGTGTCCTGGCCCCGCTTCAGCCAGACGTAGACGGGGACGCCGAGCAGCAGGACGAACAGGCCGTAGTAGACGGTCTGGTAGCCGCTTCCCTGGATCGACCAGTACGAGAAGGCGAGGGCGAGCCCGGCGACGGTGACGTCACGGGCGAATCTGCGGGGGCTGAGACTCTCCCGGCCTCGCACCAGCAGCCAGTACAGCTGGGCGGCGGCGGAGAACAGGTAGGGGATCACGGCGGTCAACACGCTGAGCAGAACGATCTTGGTAAAGACGTCGGTGAAGCGCGTGTAGCTGAACACGGTGATCAGCGAGGCCAGCACCGTCGAGGCGACGATGCCGAATGCCGGGACGCCGCTCTCGCCGCGCAGCCGGGCGAAGGCCTGTGGGAAGAGCCCGTCGCGGGCGGCCGCGTACGGCATCTCCGCGCACAGCATGGTCCAGCCGTTCAGGGCGCCGATGCCCGAGATGATCGCGGCGACGGCGACGATGTCGCCGGCCCAGCTGCCGCCGAAGATGCTGTACGCCGCGTCGGTGAACGGCGCGGTGGATCCGTCCAGCTTGCCGTGGGCGACGGTGCCGAAGACGGCGAGGGTGCCCAGGATGTAGATGACGGCGCAGATGAGCGTGCCGTAGACGGTGGCGCGGGGAACGTTGCGCTCCGGGTCCCGGACCCGGCCGGCGACGACGGAGGCCGCCTCCAGACCGAGGTAGCTGAACAGGGCGATGGCGCCCGCGGCCGAGATCGCGCCCAGCGCCGACTGGCCACTGGCGTTGAACGGGCCGAAGTTGTGGGCGTCGACGAACAGCAGCCCGACGGTGGCCATGAAGATCAGCGGGACGAACTTCAGCACGGTCGTGATCACCTGGAACGCGCCCATGTTCCGCACGCCCGTGAGATTGATCACCGCGGGGATCCACAGCCCGGCCAGCGCGAGAAGCACCGAGACCCACGTGTGGTGCCCGGTGTTCACGAATACCTCGACGTAACCGACCCAGGCCACGACGATGGCCGCGTTGCCGGCCCAGGCCGTGATCCAGTACGACCACGTGTTGAGGAACCCGGCGAACTCCCCGAAGGCCTCGCGAGCGTAGACATACGGACCGCCGCTGGCCGGAACACGCTTCGAGAGCCCGCCGAAGGTCATCGCCAGCGCTAGCGCGCCGAGGGTGACGGCGAGGAACGCGACGAGGGAAATGGGCCCGTACGAGGCGAGGGCGGAGGGCAGCGCGAAGACTCCGGTGCCGATGATGCTGCCGATCACGAGCGCGGAGGCGGCGGGAAGACCGAGCGCCGTCGTGGGCGCCGTCCCCTTTCCGTCTCCTGTGGTTCTGGGCATGGCTGAGGCTCCTTACAGACCGGTGTGGGTGAGTCGATATCCGCAACTGATCTTCTGCGCCTCAGCAGGGTGCTGTTAGCGGCCACACGGCCCACGCGGGACCCCGATGGTCCCGCTGTCACAGGCCTGGAGAGCCCAACTCGTCCGCCTCCCGGTGCTCCTGGTCACAGGACATGGGCCGTTCGGTCCACGGCATGGCCCGCCCGGCCCCATCGCCGGCACCGTGCCGAGCTCGACAATCGAGGCAAGAGCTACGGCCGGGCACGCGACACGGTGTCGCCCGGCCGACGGTGCCATGTCCTTACGGCTCGTTCGAGATGGGGCGGTTCTCCCAAAGACCCCAGGAGCCGCGAGGGCTTGCGGGCGAGTCGCGTGTTGGGGAGGCACGATCCTCGCGCCACGGCCGCCGCCCTCCCTGACATGGGGGCGGCGGCCGTCTTCGCTGCCATCTGCCTCGGGGCCGGATGGCCCCGCCCCGGCCCCAATGGCCCTTCGCCCGATAGGAGTCGGCGCCGCACGCTGGAGGTAATCAGTCCCCGTACACCCTGGCCGGGAGACCGGCCATGAACACTCCGAGCATGCTGCGCGCGCTGCCCACCGAGCACCGGCAACGGCTCATGCGTCTGGCCCGGGAGGTGGCCTTCGCGCAGGGGACGCGCATCTTCAACGAAGGCGCACGCGCGGACCGGTTCTGGATCATCCGCACCGGCTCCATCGACCTCGACACACACGTCCCCGGCCAGCGCCGCGCCATCATCGAGACCCTCGGTCACAACGAACTCGTCGGACTGTCCCGTCCAACTCATGCAGGACTGGAAGGTCAGCGCCGTGCCCGTCCTCGAGGGTGAGGGCCGTGTCGTCGGCGTCGTCTCCGAGTCCGATCTGCTGCCGAAGGAGGAGTTCCGCGACAGCGACCCCGACCGGGCGACCCAGCTGCGCCGTCTCGACGACCTGGCCAAGGCCGGGGGCCTCACCGCCGAGGACCTCATGACCTCTCCTGCCCTCACCGTCCGCGCGAACGCGACACTCGCCCAGACCGCGCGGACCATGGCCCACGCCAAGGTCAAGCGCCTGCCCGTCGTCGATGACGCGGGCATGCTGCAGGGCATCGTCAGCCGCGCGGACCTGCTCACGGTGTTCCTGCGGGACGATGAGGAGATCGCCGAGGAGGTCCGGCGGGAGGTCGTGGCGCATCTCTTCCCTGCGCTGGTGCCGGCCGTGCAGGTGGAGGTGCGAGGCGGCGTCGTGAAGCTCATCGGCCACGCCCGGGATACCTCCCTGGTCCCGGTGGCCGCGCGCCTGGTCCGGGGCGTCGAGGGCGTGGTCGACGTGGAGTTCAAGCTGACGCACTCCGAAAGCGCGGCGGAGTCAACCGCCGCTCCCGTGGACGGCGGCGAAAACCTGTCCCCTGCCCGAGCAGCAACTTCGCGGATACTCACCGGGATGTACTCACTGCGGGTGCCCACCGGGTGAGCGTGGTGCCGCCGCCCGATGGGCTGGTCCACTCACACCACGCCAGTGGCATCCACTGGCCGTACTTTCAAGCCGGATCGCTTGAACAGGCCGCCATACCGTCTGGGAGCGGCCCGGCGATTCGTTCGTTCTCGTACCCCATCGCCCCCGGTTTCAGTGTCATTCCTGCCGCTGGCGGTCCTGGACCTGAGTGGCGATGTCAAGGAGCGATTGGCCTCCGGCCACCGTGCGCACGGCTGACACCGGATCCGAGCCCTGGATCTGCTTCAGGACGTACCCGGACGCGCCCGCCATGATCGAATCCAGCAGTGCCTCCTCGTCGTCGAAGGAGGTCAGCATGAGGCAGGCCAGCTCGGGCATGCGGGAGCGCAGTTCCCGGCACACGGTCACGCCGTCTCCGTCGGGCAGCCGGACGTCAAGCACGGCCACCTGGGGGCGCAGCGCGGGGACCCGCACCAGTGCCTGCTCCACCGTGCCGGCCTCGCCGATCACCACACGCGGCCGTCCGACATGTCCATCTTCACCCAGCTGCCACCCCCCGCATCGACGGCCGCCTGAGCCTCGGCAGGAGTGCGGTACGGCACTGCAGAGCCGTAAGGGCTCACCCATACGTAGCGTACGAGCGGTTCGCCGGGAATGACGCCCTGTCCTTGCGCAGGAACCGTGACCTGTCCGTCCCGGCCGCCACCACCGCAATTGCATCCCATCGAAAATCTCCGCTCTTCCTCGTCGTCAAAGCCCGCTGTCGGGCCATCATCAACCTGTACCGACTCCGGTCCTGGTCCGCTCACCGTTGTGTTCGCCGGCCGACCACCCTTCGAGGCACTGTCCCGGCGCCGCCGTTGAGGTCGGCCTGCCTCGCGGGCGCCCGCGGGTACTTGCTTCTATGAGTACGGCGGTTCCCGCCACGAGAATCTCAGGGCACGGCATAGCGCTCAGCCCTTCGTGTGTTCCGATGCATCGACGGTGCGGGCGGCGAAGCGCACCCCCTCCGGTAAGTGGTGAACGATGTGTCGGACCGGCGGCGGGCTGTCCAGCCAGGAGACGAGAATGCCGACGAGCCAGGAGAGCGTGAGCACGCCGGCGTTCAGGCGGAACAGCAGGGTGTCGCCGTAAAAGGCCGCCACCGGGACGATTCCGCCAGCAACCCACATACTGGCGCACCAGGTGCAGCCGACGAGCCGGGACAGAAAGGCCCAGAGTCCGCTGTAACGGCTTTCGGGCTTGGCGTTGTGGTGCACCATGCCGTGGATTTTCTGCCGGAAGGGCTCTGAGATGTCGTCGTCGACGACGAGTCGTGTCAGGCGTAGGCAGGCGCCGAGCGCTAGGGCGCAGGTGATCAGATTCGTGGTCATGACATGAGCCTATGGCGGCAATTCGAGAGAATCCCCCGATTGGGTCGGACTATCACCCGATTGGGCGCGACCGATCCGCGATCAACTCCGATCACCTGGCGGTTCGGTAGCGCAAACGTCAAGTCGCTCGTCCGACACCGACACACCGACCCTTGAGGGGGCGTGCGTGCGGGAGGCGGTGCCGCCGGGCGAGCGCGCCGCTGATGAAGCGGCCCGACTGCGGTGGTGAAGGGAGGGCCGTATTCCGCTGGCCTGGACAGCCGTCGGCGTGGAGGGAACCTGTACAGGAGGCTGGACAGCGTCTATGAACGTCGGTACGCGCGTGGCGGAAGTGCGAAAACGCGATGACTTGCAGTTGATGCAACATCCTGCGGCTCGCCAGAATCGTCGTTTCCGCTGATCACTCCCCCAACTCCCCTGCCATGTCGGCGTCACAGCGAAGCCGCGACCAGGACGGTAGCGATAGACGCAACATTGATGCGTTTGATACAACAGCCGCCATGGTCGCTGAGGCACCCGGTTCGGCGCGTCTCCTCCTCGCTCCGAACGTCGTACACCTGGCCCCGGAAGCAGCGGTGTTCACGGCGATGAAGGTGGGCTGGGCCCGGCAGCAGCACGCCCGGTTCCTGAAGGCTTCGACGATCGAACCGCGGCTGCGTCTGATCAACCGATTCGAGGTGTTCACGGGGCTGTACCCGTGGCTATGGTCTCCAGCGGACGGCGAAGCGTTCATCACGCATCTGCGGAGGGGCGCCAATCCGAGCCGTATGTCGACGGCGCGGGCGTACGAGGTGGCGATCACCTTGTTCGTGGAGTACCTGCTGGACCGCCGGTACGGATGGGTGGACACCTGCCTGGAGCGGTTCGGGCAGGCGCCTCAGGTCGTCTTTCACGAGGCCGACTCGGTGGTGCACACGCTGGAGTACGAGGGCGATCCGCGGCGTCGGCCGTTGACCTACGACGAGGTCCAGGCCCTGTGCGACGCGGCCGATGCCCGGCCGGCCCAGATCCGCGGACACGGGCGGAAGGGGACGCTGACCGCGCTGCGTGACGCCGCGGTGCTGAAGACGATCTACGCCTACGGAACTCGGCGCACCGAGTCCTCCATGGTCGACCTGGTGGACTTACGACGGCATCGGAAGAGTACGGGAAGTCGTCCAAGGGGGCGCCGCCGAAGCGGCGGACCGTGCTGCTGGTGCCGGAAACGGACTGGGGGGTCGACGTCTTGGGCGAGTGGGTACATGAGGTGCGTCCCCGGCTGGCGCCGGGCCGGCATCCGGCGTTGTGGGTGACCGAGCGGGCCGGGCGGATGTCGCCGCACTCGATCAACGAAGCCTTCACCACCGCTCGGGACGCGGCCGGCCTGGATGCAGCCCTCGGTCTGAACTGTCTGCGCCACAGCTACATCACGCACCTGACGGAGTTCGGCTACCCCTCGCGGTTCGTGCAGGAGCAGGTCGGCCACTCCCACGGCTCGACGACAGCCATCTCCATGGGGAGATGTTCCACACCTCGGACCTCGTGCCGCTTCTCGCGGAGCGCGGGGTGAGCCTGTCGCGTGAGCAGGTCTACCGGCTGGTGACGCAGCCCCCGCAGCGGATGAGCATGGACACCCTGGTCGCCCTGTGCGACATCTTCGGCTGTACCCCGAACGACCTCATCAAGCCGACGGTCGTCAACGCGCAGGTGCAGAAGACCGCGGGCGGCGAGGAGGCACCGCTGCCGCTGACGGAGCGCCGGACCACGATCCGGCGCCCGGGGACGACGTCGTGAGGAAGTACCTCACCCCGGACCAGGTACGGCTGCGCGAGGATCTGGCCGGGGCCCGTGACCGGATCGTCGTCCTGCTGAACCTGGCCGTCGGGGAGTCCCTCGGCATGGAGCAGGCGCAGGAGTTCGTCGAGAGGGCGCGGGCATGGAGCGGTGCGAACGCCTTCCGTCTGCTGCGCTACCTGACGTCCAGACCTGACGCGCTGAGTGCTCCGACGCCCGACTGCCCGCCCTGTGGGGTGCGGTTGATCGCCCTGCTGATCGAGACCGGTCACGGTGCGAAGGTAGGGCTGGTGCCCTGCGCCGACTGCGGGCGGACAGACCCGTTGCCGGCGTACGGCGGTCCCGAAGGGCGGCTGCGCCACGGCTGCTCCAGCCAGCGCCTGGCGGTGCCGTGCGCGCGGTGCGGCAAGCTCGCGAAGGCAACCGCGCGGCGTCCCGACGGACGGATCTGCCAAGTGTGCAAGGAGAAGGAGCCGGGCTCGCGCAAGGAGTGCGGCAGCTGCCGCCGGATGATGATTCCCGCCCGGCACCTCGCCGACGGCACCTACCTGTGCCACACCTGCGCCCCCAAGAAGCTCCGGACGTGCTGCCGCTGTGGCCGCCGGCGGCGGGCGAACGCGCTGACCGCCGACGGGCCCGTCTGCGAAACCTGCTACGCGAGCCCTGCGCGCCGGTGCGGCATCTGCGAGCAGGTGGCGCCCGTCAGGGTGCGGGCAAAGGGCGAGGCTCCCGACATCTGCTACCGCTGCTACATACGGCCGGAGAAGCTCTGCACCGCCTGCGGGCGGATCCGCCGCGGCCACCACATCGACCACGGCAACGGACCGTTCCACTGCGATGGGTGCGTCCCACGTGAGGCCCGCAAGCGGCAGCTGCACCCGTGCGCACTGTGCGGCCGGAAGCGGAAGGTGGGCCGTGTCGCCGGGTTCGGCCTGGCCGTCACGGGCCACCTCGTCTGCCAACAAGTGTTCGATCCCGATTTCGCCCCGAATGTGGGCCGCCTGTCGGACATCACCTCCTGAACCCGGACGGCGGCGGGCCGGGCCTGCTGTGGAAACGTGGCTGGCCACCCTCACCGACGCAGATCGCCCACCCATCAGAGGTTCCACCACCGCAAGGGTGCGGAAGCCGGCAAAACCAAGGTCCGAGCACCGGCATGTCTTCCACCTGGAGCTGATCGAGCCCACGTCCGCTAAGGGTAGTTCTCCGCGGCGGCGAACCGCTGACGGCGGGTCGCGTGCACGACGCCGAAGTCCAGCGCGAGTCGGCCGGCCAACCGAAGGTGGTCCGAGCTGGACCCGGAGTCGACGGACACCAGCAAGCCGATGCGCCCGGCGGCGCCCTGAGCAACCTGCAGCATCCGGGTGAGCGGACCGTCCTTGGCCCACCGGCCGGAAACAGGTCTGCAGATTGGCCCGCGGCCCGTACCGTTCAGGCAGGTCCCGCCAGAGCACCCAGGCCCGAAACTTCCCCACGACCTCCTCGAGGGCCGGTCTGGCCGTCCAGCCCTCGACGACTCCGGCAGCGATGGCTGGACAAGTCCCCCCTACGACTCATCGGGAGGACTCCTCCCTTCCGATACGAAGCGGCGAGGATTCTCAAGGATGTCGCCTCCGCGACCTGCGACGGCCTTCTGGTTACCCTCGGAAGTGGAACCACCGCGAAGTGTGCTGTCGAGCGCCGACAACCTGACAGCCATAGGGCACCTTCGAAAGGGCAGTACCATGACCACTACTCCACCGGATGTTTTAAGGCTCAAGCTGGAGCGGGCATTCGACACCATGGACGCCAACGAGGACGGCTACGTGGAATGGTCGGACTACCAAAAGCTCATCGATCGCTTCATCAGCGTCTTCCAGATCGGCCAGACCGACCCTCGGGCCGCCAGAATCCACGCCTTCTACCAAATGTACTGGCAGGAACTTCTCCGGCACGCGCATCCGGGTAGGCAGAAGCTCTCCAAAGACGAGTACGTCGAGGCCATCCGCCTTACGAGCATGGACACCAGTCGGTTGAACGTCGTTGAGGGTTCCGGCCACGCGACCTTCGACTGCATGGACGCCGACGGCGACAACATGGTCGGCAAAGAAGCGTTCGGGACCTTTCTGAGGAAGGTCTGGAAGGTCGCCCAGCCCGACGCGATCGAGGTCTTCGATCGACTCGATCTCGACGGCGACGGCCGAATCTCACGGCACGAGTTCCTCCGGGCGGCCAACGAGTATTTCTACTCGTACGATCCGAAAGCCCCGGGCAGCCTCCTCTTCGGGCACCTCTGATCGCCTGCAGCCGAAGCGAACAACGGCGTGATGACGAGGTCAGTAGGCGGTTGGCGGAGGCACGGCGGCCTGACAGGGCCGTACGCGGCATCAGCCGAGCAAGTGCTCCTGGTGACCGTCTACTACCAAACGACCCTCACGATGCGGCAGCTCACGTCAGCGTTACAAGTCTCGTCTGCGAGCGCGTGCCGGGTGGCACGAAGGCTCGGTCAGTCACCTGCTCGAACGCTCGGGCCGGCGGCACACCCCCGGGGGGTTCAAGAGGCACGTGCTCCCAGCTCCCCAAGACGAGCCGGCGCAGCCTCGCCCTGGCGCCCAGAGGCGGCATGGCACCCGAAAACATAGGCCGCGATCATTTTCGCGTCCGCCCCTGCCGCATCCAGAGCCAGGTGCGCGCCCCCCTGCGGATGGGCGGAAGCCGGCGGCACAAGCAGTGGAAATGCTCCCCCTGCGGATCTGACGCAGTGGTGGAGACAGGTCACGCCCCCTGTGGAGCCGGGGAACGAGGTCGGCCTCCTTCCAGTCGGCATTGGGGTAGACCAGGAGGGTCGTCTTCTACGGCGAGCACGCCTCACCGTCATCAACGTCCCCGGCACCCCGCACTTGTTGCGGAGCCCAGTGGGCCTTGGCTCGCGTGCGCGGTATCCCACTGAGTGTCATTCCTTTGAGCAGGCATGGTATCGGTGGTTCCGGACCGGGAGAGTGGCTGCCCGTCGGTGAGGGAGACGGTGGCCCAGGTAGTCCGGGCTCCGTCATCGGCGACATGTGTGCCAAGCGCCCGGGTTGAGCCGGCGATGATTCCGAGCCCGCGACCGAATCCCGAGGCGTTGTGCCAGTGCGGCTTTCCCGCGGAGGCGATTCCCTGGTCTCGCACCTGGACGCGCAGACGAGTCCGGTCTCGCCGCAGGTGGGTGGTGATCACGGTGCTGTCCGTATGGACGATGGCATTCGTGGCGAGTTCTGTAGTGACCAGCAGGATCGTATGGCGGATATTCTCGTCCGTTAAGTGCTGCTGGTCCAGCCATAAGCGAGTCAGATGCCGGCAGATCGGAACGGCCCGGTCCACCGCTGGAAACCGGACGGTGATGGCGCGCGATCGGCACCAGGCCGAGGCCGCCGATCGGAGCACCGGTGTGTCGGGCCATCGTTCGATGTCGTCGGGGGAAAGGGTGATCCGCACGCACGCGGGTTCGGGCACCATGTCTTGTCTCTCCTGATGCTGTCGGGGTACAGGCAACAGCGAGAGGTGCCGGCACCCCTGGGTCATGGGTCGGCGCCCGACACGGTGGGGGCGGCCGTCGCGCCGGGCGAGAAGTCCGTGCATCGGGGCATCGACGGCGGAGTGCCATGCACTTCCGGCGTCGACGCGAGGTGAATGAGTCCGGTGATGGCAGGGAACCCGCGTATCGGTTCTCGGGGGTTCCGCTCACCGGCTGGGCAGCCGGGGATGACGGTGTTCATGACTGCCTCGCTCCGCAAGACGGGAGCCGTTGGGGTAACGCGTCAGCCGGCGCCGGCCGACGCCGGCTGACGGATCCAACACCTCTCTCGGGGTGCCCATCGCGGCAGCCCGACATTCAGCGGTCGGCAGTAGCCAGCACGCGAAAGCCCGGGCGACCACTTCCCCGGAGAGGACGGGCAGCCCACCGTTGGATGTCACTGTTATCGGCCCTGGTGGCATATGGCTGCAACACTTGCCTTAGGAATGGCACTCGAACGGCGTAATGAAAAGTTATAAAAATGCCGGATGCGCATGCCGGGACACAGGAGGATCAGCTGTCCTGATGGTGACGTCGTGAATGATGCGTGAACTGCGATGTCCGGCCGTCCCGGAACCTAGACAAGCGCTTGAAATGCTTGCCATATTCCCACACATTATTACCGAGCGGACCGCTGCGGTTCCCTGGAAGCCACGCGGTGGACCGCGTCGGACGGCTCGCCTCCTCCACGCCAACGACGAAGGGCTCTGCGCCCGCGGCCGGCTCACTCCCCTTGCGGCTGGTCACGTGGACGTTCCGCCAAGGAGCACTCGTCCACGCCCTGCCGACGTGTGGCACCTGGCGGTCATGTGATCTTCGGACGATTCCGACGTGCTGCTGCCCCGCACTCGGCCTCGAAAGAGGGTAGCCGTTGACTTCGGCACAGGTCACCGACCGGTATGCCGGGGATTAGGTCTGATGTCGTACTCCGATCGGGTGACGGAGGCGGCGGCCCTCTTGAGATGCCACTCACCCGTGGCGCATTACTGGAGCACGAACCGGCGGGTCGCCCATCCCTTTCCGGGGACGTGGCTGTTTCCCGTTCCGGTCGTCACTCCCAGCGTGATCAGTGCGCGGCGATCAGGTCGACTTCTCGTTCCTCGGCAGCCACCCCCCGAACATCAAGTGGGGACCGCTCCCACCGGCGTCGTGAGCAGACAGCGCAACAGCCATCTCTCCAAGGGAGTGCATAATGTTCCGTTCCCGTCTTGCCGCTGCCACCGCAATCACCGCCATCGCGGCCGGCGCGGTGGTGGGCATCGCCCCTCTGGCCATGGCGGCCCCCGCAAAAGCCGTCTCAGCCTGTGTCGCCGACCTGCAGGCCGCGCAGACATCCAACAACGCCGCCATCGCGGCCGACCAGGCCAACAACCCCGCCGCCGCTCGCACTCACAACGTGGCCACCGCCACCTACCTGGTGGCGGCGATCGGTGACTGCCAGGGCCAGCCGCAGGTGGTGGGGTCCAACGTCCTCACGGCCACCGCGACCAACGCGACCGCCCTGGTTTACAACCTGCTCGGGGCGTCCAGCGCGGCCCTGAACTCCGAGCAGGCCACAGCATCGGCGATCAACCAGGCACTGGCCAACGCGTCCTGACCGGTACCCGGGCGGACGGCCGCTGAGACAACGTCCTCCGGCTCCCGCCCTCCTCCCGGCGCAAGCCGGGGCCGACCGCTCGCCGGGCACCCCCTCCCCCAGTCCGGCGGGCGGCACGCGGGCCGGGCACCAGCCATCGACGGCTGGTGCCCGGCTCCGTCGGCAGCACGCAGACCTCCCTCCTTCCGTACGTGCGCCGCAGTGTCCGGTGTCCGGACCGACGGCACCGGTGAGTTCTTTCCCGTCCGTCGGGCGCCCTGCCTCCTTACCGCATCCGCAGCGCGCTCCGATCACATCTGGCAGGTCATCATGCTGGTCCGCGCTTTCATCAATTCTCTGTCTCGGTCCCTCCTCATGGCGTCCCGGTGTTTCCTGCCCTCTCCCTTTCACCGGCCGGCGACCATCGGGAAAAAGGGATCGCCGCACGCCGACGAAGCAGTTGACCCTACGGTCCGCAGAGCATGCGAGCGGTGAGGAAAAGGCGACCGGTGAGCCGCGCCGTCGCCACGAGACGTCGGAGCCGAAAGTGCCAGATTCTGTCCGCGTGTTGCTCTCCGGAGGTCCGGACTGGGTCGCGGTTCCCACCGTATGGGAAGTTGCGTCCCTGCGAGACGAACCCAAAGTGAAAATCCTGTGCGGCAACGCCTATGAACATTTCGAGTTCTCGGGCTCGTACTCTCTGCATGAAGGGGAGCAGTTGCCTGTCTACCAATGGTGTCGTCGCACCTATGTGGCCGAATAACCCACCACCTGACCCTGAGGGGAATTCCATGATCGACTCACTGTCACAGGTAGGTTTCTCATGAGCCGGCGCACCGGCGTACGCGCGCGGGACGCCGTCGTCACTGGTATCGGACTGTGCCTTCCCGGTCCGGAGAGCCCGGTATTCACCGCGGACGATCTCTGGCAGGTCGCCTCCACCGGAACGTCCTGCCTCGTCAAGAAGGGCGTCTACTACGGCAGCGTGAACCTCTCCACACGAGCTTTCGAAGAACAGGTACCGGGTATCCCGGAGTTCTTCTCACGCCACTACACGGACGCTCATCGCTTCGGACTGGTGTCACTCGCGCAGGCGTGCCGGGACGCCGGCCTTGATGTGCAGCAGGACCTACAGGAGGCCGCCATCCTGGTGGGCCGCGGTGGCGTGGACGCCAACATCGACAGCTACCTCGCCGTGTTACGGGCCGACCCCGCTACGTATCCCGTCGCGGAGGCCCTGGAGATGTTCGTCGCGGCAGAGCAGGCCGTCACACCGTCGGACGTCGCCCTGGTCCAAGGGGCGCTCACCCGATCCAGGGGTGCCAACTTCACGGTCTCGTGCGGTTGTGCCTCATCAGCCCTGCAGATCGGGAACGCCCTGGGTTTGATCGCCTCGGGAGAGGCTGACATCGCGGTGGTGACGGGGGTCGATGTCTTCAGCATCACGATGATCCGCAACATCCAACGCCTGCTGAGCGGGGCGCAGCAAGCGTACGACGTCATGCGCTCCGAGGACATGCCCAGCCTTCTGCCGTCGTTCGACGCCCTCATGCGTCCGTACGACAAACGCGCCGACTGCATCAACCACGGTGAAGGTTCTGCGACCGTCGTCATCGAGAGCCGGGAACACGCCTTCGCACGAGATGCGCGCCTTTACGGCCAGATCCTGTCGCAGGCCACCACGCGCGACGGGCTCGCCAACCCGCTGGCCTCCGACGAGACCGGGAAAGCACTGGTGTCCGCGGTACGAAGGTGCCTCGGTGAGACCTGGGAGATCGGTCAGGTGCCGTACATCCACGGGGGCAGCGACGGCAATGTGGTCGTCACCGCTTTCGAAGCGAATGCCGTCAGGGAGCTGTACGGCTCCGCGTCACGCGACCTTCTCATGTCCTCGCAGGAGGGCTGCTTCGGTCACAACGGCGCTCCGGCCGGCTGCCTGGGGGTGGCACTGACCCTGCTGATGATGCGGAACAGCCAGGTGTGTCCGACTGCCAACTGCGAGCAGCCGGCCGACCATCTGACCTTCGACCCGGTCCCCGGGACGCTGCCTCGCCCGCTCGACTTCGACTACGCGCTGACCTTCAACTACCAGGTCGGGGGCGTGAAGAGCGCGATCCTGCTGGGCGGGCCGGACGTCTGATCCCGAGCTGCACCTGCCGCCACCGCCGTACCTTGCTCCAAGACCGCGGGCGGCCCGCGCGGCGCGGCTGCTCCGCGTTTGCCTCAGTTCCCCAGCGCACGCAGGCCGACGCCCCCCACTCGCGTCTCGCGCCTGCGGGAACCGAACCCGTCGTCGCACGGCCCGGCCCGCGGCCTGTCCGTCGCTTCCGGCGCAGGCCCCTCACCTCTCCTCTCCCCCCCCACATCAAGGAGGCTTTCGTGGCCAACGACACACACGGCCCTCGGCCGGGGAACACGTCCATCGCCGTCATCGGCATGGGCTGCCGTCTCCCCGGAGACGTCGACTCTCCAGCCGCCTTGTGGCGTCTGCTGACGGAGGGGCGCGACGCAGTCGGCGCTCTCCCACCCGGCCGTGACGCCGGCCCCGGGCACAGGTCTTCCGCCACCGCACATCCGGTCCCCCAACAGGGCGGCTATCTGTCGGACGTCTCTCGGTTCGACGCGGACTTCTTCGGGGTCGCCGGCCGTGAGGCCGACGTTCTCGACCCCCAGCACCGGCTTCTCCTGGAGGTCGCCTGGGAGGCCCTGGAACACGCCGGGCTGCCCCCCGACCGGCTGGCCGGCTCTCCGACCGGTGTCTTCACAGGGCTGAGTTACAACGATTACATGGACCAACTGGCCGGCCGTCCCGAGGAACTCGAGGGCTCTATCCTGACAAACGGTCACTGCGTCGCCGCCGGACGCATCTCCTACCTCCTCGGCCTGCACGGTCCCAGCATCGCTCTCGACACCGCATGCTCGTCCTCCCTGGTCGCCTTCCACCTGGCCTGCGAGGCGCTGCACCGCCAGGAGTGCGACCTGGCTCTCGCAGGCGGCGTCACCCTCATGCTCGCGCCGCGCATCACCCAGTCCTTCGCCCGGATGGGCATGCTCTCACCGACCGGGCACTGTCACACCTTCGACGCCGCGGCGGACGGGTTCGTCCGCGGTGAGGGCTGTGGCGTCGTCGTTCTGAAGCGCCTGTCCGAGGCCCGCCGGGACGGCGATCGCATTCTCGCCGTCGTCCGCGGATCCGCGGTGAACCAGGATGGTCGCTCCGACGGCCTCGCCGCCCCGTCCGCCGCCGCCCAGCAGTCCCTCTACCGCGCCGCGCTCAAGCGCGCCGGTGTCGACCCGGCCCGGATCTCGCTGATCGAAGCCCACGGCACGGGCACCACCGTGGGTGACCCGGTGGAGTTCGCGAGTCTGGCCGCTGTGTACGGCAATGGTCTCTCGCCCTGCGCGCTCGGCTCGATCAAGACCAACCTTGGCCACCTGGAACCGGCCGCCGGAATCACCGGGCTGATCAAAACCGTCCTGTGCCTGCAGTACGGAGTCATCCCGAGGAACCTGCACTTCACTCGGTGGAACCCCGCCATCTCCGCAGACAGCACTCGCCTGTTCGTCCCGTTGGAGAACACCACATGGCCCGGTAAGGAGCCGGTCAGACTGGCCGCGGTGTCCTCGTTCGGGTTCTCCGGAACCAACGCCCACGTCATCCTTCAGGAGCCTCCGCGGCCCTCCCGCCGGGCCACCACCGTGCCTGCTCCCCGCACCCCCCGGACAGCGCCGCCCGAGGTCATCCTCGTGGCCGCCGGGTCCCAGCGGGCTCTCCCGGAGGCCGCCCGCAAACTGGCGGACTGGCTGGACACATACGGCAGGAACGTCCCGCTCCGGGATGTCGCGCACACCCTGGCGCTGCGCCGCAGCCCCGGGAGGGGACGTCTCGCGGTCGTCGCCCGGTCCCGTGGCGAGACCACCGAGGCGCTCCGGCTGTTCGTCAGCGGACTGCCGACTCCCGCACTGGTCTCCGGGCCGGCCGACGTCACCGCCCCCCGGCGTCCCGTCTGGGTGTTCTCGGGGCAGGGCTCGCAATGGCCGGGCATGGGCCGCGAACTCCTCGAGCGGGACGAGGCTTTCCGCAAAGCCCTCACCGAAGTCGATGCGCTCGTCCGCAAGGAGGCGGGCTTCTCCGTCCTGGACCTGGTCCGGGCCGGCGAGCCCGTCACCGGATGCCCGAAGGTCCAGCCGGTCCTCTTCGCCCTCCAGATCGCTCTCGCCGCGGCCTGGCAGGCACACGGGGTCCGACCGGCCGCCGTGATCGGCCATTCCATGGGAGAGGCTGCCGCCGCGGTCGTGGCCGGGGCCCTCACACTCGCCGACGGAGTCCGTGTCATCTGCCGCCGCTCGGCGCTGCTGGAGCGGATCGCCGGTATGGGCGCGATGGCCAGTGTCGGCCTGGACCAGGCCGCGGTGGAAGCGGCCCTCGCCGACGCCAGGGCCGACGCGGTGTCCGTGGCAGTCCTGGCCGCGCCCGACACCACCGTTGTCTCCGGTGACGCCGACGAAGTCGCCCGTCTGATCAGCCGGTGGGAGGAGCGCGGCATCCCCGCCGTACCCATCGCGGTGGACGTCGCCTCGCACAGCCCGCACGTCGACCCGTTGCTGGCCGACCTGTACCAGGCGCTGTCCGGTCTCACTCCCCGCCCGCCCCGCGTCCCGTTCTACTCGACGGTGAGCGAGGACCCGGGTCAGAGTCCGCTGCTCGACGCCGCCTACTGGTGCGACAACCTCCGCCGGCCGGTTCGTTTCCACCCCGCTGTGGTCGCCGCGGCCCTGGACCGGCACCAGATCTACATCGAGATCTCACCCCACCCCGTGGTCACCCAGTCCCTCACCGACTGTCTGGCCCAGCAGGTCCCCGAGGCCGTCGTCCTTCCCACCCTGCGCCGGGGACAGGAGGAATCGGCCACCTTCCGGACGCAACTCGCCACCCTGCACTGCCACGGCGGCACCGTCGACTGGACACCGCTGTACGGCGACGGCAGGCTGGCCGACGTGCCGACCATCACCTTTGATCGCACGCGCCACTGGGCCGTCGGCCAGACGCCTCCCGCCGACGACGGAGCGCTGCCCGGCCGGCACAGCGAGGTCCCCGGCGACCCGGTCCGTCACAGCTGGCACGCCACTGCTGCGGCGCAGCATCTGCCCTGGCTCGAGGACCACCGCGTCCACGGTGCCTCCGTCCTTCCGGGAGCCGGCTTCTGCGCGGTGTTCCACACCGCAGCTCTCACCGCCCTGTCGGCCGGCGCCGCTGACGTCGACCTCGTCGACATCACCTTCCACGACCTGCTGCCTCTGAAACGAGACACCGAACTGAGCACCACCCTCACTCTCACCGGCGCCGAACAGGCCGCCTGCGAGATGCACTCCCGCACTCCGGACGGACCGTGGCAACTGCACGCCTCGGCCATCGCCCGCCGCGCGCTCCCGTCCCGCGACGCCCGTACCGCCTCAATCCCAGGCCTGCACCGCAAGCACCCCGTGCCCCTGCATCCTGAGGCCCTCTACGCCGGGCTGCGAGCCTGCGGCCTCGAACACGGCCCTGCCTTCACCGGCATCACCTCACTGCGGACCACCAAGCAAAGGGACAGCTTCTGGGCTCGCATCCGGCTGCCGGAAGCGGCGCACACGCCCGCCCCGGGTCTGAGCGCGCACCCCGTCCTGCTGGACCTGTGTCTGCAATTGCTGGTCGCGGGAGCCGGCCAGGACAGCACACCCGCACCGATCCTACCGATCGGAATCGGCGCCATGCGTCTCCTCGGCGACCCCGCGCAGGCCGTTCACGCACACGCGCTGGTCACGGAGAACAACGACACGACACTCGCCGGGAACGTCCGGGCGCTGGACGCGCACGGCCGCCCGGTCATCGCCCTGGACGACGTACGCTTCCGGCGCGGCGCACCTGCCGAGGAGAGCTCCGTCGACCAGTGGTTCATGGAACTCGGCTGGCACCGTGTCCCCCGTCCCCGTAACGCCCCTGTTCCGCCCGGGAACTGGCTCGTTCTCGGTGAAGGCGACGGCCGGGCCGACGGCCTGGCGGCGATCCTGCGGTCCGCCGGGGCCCAAGTCCAGGTGCAGGACATCCCGTCGGCCACTGGGGATCTCGCCTCTCTGGGAGAGGTGTTCGGTCAGTACCTGGCTGCGGGAAGTAGCCCCTGGCGCGCTGTCGTCATGCTGTGCGGCTCGTCCTCTGCCGGTGACGCGGACCCCACTCAGGGTGCGCAGCAACGCGCACGCCGGCTACTGGCACTGGCCCAGGCCGCCGACGAGGGCAGCGGAACCTGGCGTCTGTACGTGGCCACCAAGATGGCCTACGCCGTCGCCGCGGACGAAACCGGTCACCTCGCCCAGAGCAGCGTGCGCGGTGTCGCACGGGTCCTTGCCGTGGAGCGGCCGGCGATGCGCCCCACGCTCGTCGACACCGAACCGGACGAGGACGGCCTGCGGGCACTGGCCGCCGAACTCCTGGCCGACGCTCCCGAGGACGAGGTCGCACTGCGCGGTGGCACCCGGTTCGTGGCGCGCATCGAGCCTGCGCCCGTCACGCCTGCCGAGACAGCGGCCCGCACCACCCGGACCGTTCGGTTCGGACACGACGGGTTCCGTCTGCGCGTCGGCCGGTTCGGCGACCTCGACAGCGTCGAACCGGCCGTGACCGAACGTCGTCGGCCCGGGCGCGGCGAGGTCGAGGTACGGGTCCAGGCGGCCGGAGTCAACTTCCGTGATGTACTCACCTCGCTGGGCATGCTCGGCTCCGAGCCGGCCGCTGCCTATCGCATCGGGTTCGAGTGCGCGGGCGTGATCAGTGCGGTGGGATCCGACGTGGACCACCTCCGCCAGGGGGACGCCGTACTGGCCGTTCAGCTGGAGGGCGGCGCCTTTGGCTCCTTCGTCACCGTCCCCGCCACCGCGGTCGCCCCCGTGCCCCGGGACTTCACGCCCGTCACGGCGGCCGGACTGCCCACGGCGTACCTCACCGCCTGGTACGCCCTTCACCACGTCGCACGGCTGGCTCCCGGTGAACGCGTGCTGATCCATTCCGCCACCGGAGGCACTGGCCGAGCCGCGATCGCCGTCGCCCGCCTGCTGGGCGCGGAGGTCCTGGCGACGGCCGGAACGGAGGTGAAGCGGCATCAGCTGCGCGGCATGGGGATCCGCTGGGTCATGGACTCGCGCACCCTGGACTTCGCCGAGGAGACCCGCCGGGCCACACAGGGGCAGGGTGTGGACGTCGTCCTCAACTCTCTGACGGGGCCGGCCGTCCGCGCGGGGCTGGAAAGCCTGCGCCCCTTCGGACGCTTCGTCGAACTGGGCGTCCGCGACATCCTGGCTGACGCGTCCCTCAAGCTGGGCCCGTTGCGGCACAACATCACCTTCAGCACGGTGGATCTCATCGAACTGCAACAACGCCGACCGGATTTGCTGGCGACGGTGTTGCGTGAAGTGATGGACCACATCGGCGCAGGACGCCTCAAACCGCTGCTCTGCACCGAGTACCCGTTGGAGTGCGCGGCCGATGCCTTCCGTCTGATGGCCCGGGCAGCGCACACCGGCAAGATCGTGCTGACCGTGCCCGACGGGGGTGAGACCCCGGCCGTGGTGCCTGAGGGCCCGCCCGTCGTACGTGCCGACGGCGCTTACGTCATCACCGGGGGGCTGGGCGGCCTGGGCCTTGCCACCGCCTGCTGGCTGGCCGAGCAGGGAGCACGCCGCATCGTCCTCAACGGCCGCCGGCCCCCGTCGCTGGATGCCGCTCGTGCGATCAACGACCTGGCTGCCGACACCACGGTCGTGCTGGGCGACATCTCCCGGCCTGGCACCGCTGAACGGGCGGTCGAGGCCGCCACGAAGGGCGGTGTACCACTGCGCGGTGTGCTGCACTGTGCCATGGTCCTCGACGACGCCGCGTTGGCGACCATCCGCGATCACCAACTCAGGCGGGTCTGGGCTCCCAAGGTCACCGGTGCCTGGAACCTCCACAACGCCACGGCCGGGCACTCGCTGGACTGGTTCGTCCTCTACTCCTCGATGAGCTCCCTGCTGGGCAACGCCGGACAGGGAGTGTACGCCGCAGCCAATGCCTGGCTCGACGCCTTCGCCACCTGGCGCGCCCGGAACGGTCTGCCCACGCTGGCCGTCGACTGGGGCCCGTGGGGGGAAACGGGTCAGGCGACCGACTTCGCCGAGCGCGGTTACGAGACGATTCCCACCCGCAAGGGTCTGGAAGCACTGCACCGCCTCCTCAGCCATCGAAGGGTTCAGACGGCAGTGATCCCCGGGCCGCCTCAGACGTGGGTCCCTCGGGCAGCCGCCGACTCCAGCCTGTTCGCCCTCCTCGCGTCGGACGGCGTCCCTGCGGAGCAGAACCGCTCGGGAACCGGTGGTTCGGACATCCGCGCCCGTATCGAGGCCCTGCCTCCAGGTATCGCCCGCCAGACGGCCCTGGAGAGTTATCTGGCCGACCACATCCGGGCGATCCTGCGTACCGGGAGCACGACACTCGACCCGCAGACCCCGTTGAAGTCCCTCGGGTTCGACTCACTTCTGGCCACCGAACTGCGCATCCGCCTCGACTCCGACCTCTCCGTCCGCCTCGCGAGCAACTTCGTCTGGCAGCACCCGACCATCGCCTCGCTCGCCACCGCCCTGGCCGTGCACATGGGCCTGGCTGCGCAGGAGGATCCGTCACCTTCCGACACCTAGTACTGCAACGGTGCTTGCCGTGACTGATGGCCAGGTCAGGGACTGTGCCCGCGTCGTTTGTAGTGGCTGGTGCGGGCCTGGTGTTGTCGCCTTCGGCGCCAGGTCGACCAGTGCAGGATGTGCTCGACGGGTGCGGGCCGGCGGTCGGTGAGGCGGGTGGCAGCCGTCGTATCTCGGCGAGGCTGAGGTGGATGAGCTGGGAGGATCCGTTTCTGCTTTCCCGGCATCCAGCTCGCGGGCTCGTAGGACGGTCAGGCAGGCGTGGCGGCCATGGCCAGGGTCATGTGGCGGTGCCAGCCGGGGTAGCGGCGGACCTGGCAGTCGTCCAGGCCGCATTCCTGTTTGGCGCTCTGGGAGCATTCCTCGATGGCCCATCGGCTGCCCGCGATGCGAATGAGGTCATCCAGCGTGGTCTCGGCGGGGCAGTAGGCGGTGTAGGAGGAGATCTCCTGAGGGCGGGCGACGCTGCGGCGGGCGATGACCCAGTGGCGGCGGTCGGACCGGTGCCAGGGCCGCACCTCGAACCGTGCCCAGTCGTAGATCCGCAGGCCGTGAGCACCCGCACCGCATGAGCGACGCTTCCACTTCTGTCGGGCAAGGCCGTTGAACAGATCGTGGACGGGGTGGTCGATCGCCCAGCGGGTGACCACGGTGTCGTGCCGGGTGGTGGCACATGACGTGAAAAACGTCGGCCCGTTCCAGCTCCGAGCGCCAGCCCTTGGAAAAGCCGTAGGCGGCATCCGCGGTCACCCAGCGAAACGGGATCTTGTCCGCGATGACGCGGCGGACCATCGCCTTGGCCATGGCCACCTTGGTCTCGAAACCGACCTCGTCAGTGATGCCGGCCCGACGGCGCCGCTCAGGGTCGTCGGTCCAGGACGTGGGCAGATACAGACGCCGGTCGATCAGCGTCCGCCCACGGTCGGTGGCATAGGCGAGGAAGACGCCGACCTGACAGTTCTCCATGGTCGTCCGGCTCGTCGGCCGGGGCCCCTTTTGACGGGCCCCGGCCGCATGCTGATGAGCCCGCACGATCGTGGAGTCGACCGCGAGGACCCACTCAAGGTCTCCTTGGGCGTCGGCCAGCAGGGTGGTGAAGACCTTCTCCCAGGTGCCGTCGGCCGCCCACTTCCGCAACCGGTTGTGGGCGCCCTTCCACGAACTGGGCGTCAGTCAGCGACACACATCAACCAACCATCCGAAGATCTGAAGGAAACGGCCCGGGCGCCGCACGAGCCGGGTTGGAGACCCGGACTGCGTCCCGCTCCCGTCGGGCAGCGGGACACAGGCGTGCGGGAGCCGTCGGCCGTCACGCCACACCTCATGTCAGACGGCGGCATTCGTTCGGTCTGTACGCGGTGTTCCACACTCCTGCGCCAGCTTCACGATCGTGCGCTCACCATTACGCGGCGAGGGAGCGCGGCGGGACGACCACGAAGCCCCGGCTGACTCGCGGCCACCGGCGCCACCGGTCTGTCCACTTCTCCGCCTGGCAGACAGGTGATCCTCAGCTCTCAGCGAGGCGATGGCGGCCTGCGGAGCTGATCCCGGGTTCGGCGACCCAAGTGACCTCCAGCTGTCCGTACCGCTCGGCGCACCTCAGCACGGCTGTCTGGGCATGCACCACGTGCCCGATTCCGTCAGGCTTCCCCGCCGTGTGAGTCGTCGTGCCCTTGCGTTCACGACGTCGGCATAGTCGGCCAGCGATGAAGCCCGCCCGGGCCAGTGCCCGGACGGGCTTCATCGCTCGCTCGTACGAGGCGCCGTGCTCAGATACCAGGAGACGCCACGTAGGTGAAGGCGCCGGCCTCGGTGTCCGATCCGGCAGGGTTGGTGACGACCACGTCGACCGCCCCTGCCGTGCCGGGCGGGGTGACGGCCGACAGGGTGGTCGCGTTGATCACGGAGAACGGTGCCGGCGTGCCGCCGAAGGTGACCGAGTCCGTGGTGTCGAGGTTGGTGCCGGTGATGGTCACGGCCGTCCCGCCGGAGGTGGGTCCGGAGGTCGGGGTGATGGTGGTGGTCGTCGGGGCGTCGACGTAGGTGTAGGTCAGGCCGTTGTTGCTGCCGCCCGCGGTGGTGACGGTCACCGAAACAGGGCCCGCCACCGCGCCGGCGGGAACAGTGACGCTGAGGGAACTGTCGGAGTTCACGGTCGGGGTGGCAGTCACACCTCCGAAGGAGACACTGGTGGCCGTGGACAGGCCAGTGCCGTTGATGGTGATCGTGTTGCCGCCGGCCAGCGGCCCGGACGTCGCGCCAAGCGACGACTTGAACGGCGCTCCCACGTAGAAGAACGGAACCGGATTGCTGGTCCCGCCCGGTGTCGTGACGGTGACGCCCACGGTGCCTGTACCCGACGGGGACACCGCCGTGACCTGCGTCGCGGACACCTGCGTCACGTTGGTGGCCGGCTTGCTGCCGAACATCACCTTGGTCGTGTTGGAGAGATTCGTTCCCGTGATGGTGACCAGGGTTCCGCCCCCGGTCGAACCCTGATTGGGAGAGATCGGCATGACAACTCCTCGTTCTCCGATGAGATGCGGGAGACCGGCAGAGGCACGGCTCGTTCTGTCGGCGACCCCCGGAAGCGGGGTCGATGGCGTCCTGGAACGCCGCGATGGAGACGCGTTCACCACTGAACTGAGTCCGGGGGAGCATCGGCACGTACGAGGGTCCCGCACGCGGCTCCGAATGCCGCAACATCTCCTCGGGAGCGAGGAGGACACGGCCGGGGCAGCCTGATCCCACCTTCCTCGGCTCGGGATGGGCAGCCCGCCGGTTCACCACTCAGTCACCCATGCGGCCCTACGAGGGGCAAGCGTTTATCACATCGGATCACCCGAATGGAGCAATCCACCCTCAGGGCGTCGACACGGCGGACCCCATCAGCACCGCCAACACGACCGATTCGGGCGGCACTTGAAAGACAGGCGTCTGCTGGTCGGCGACAGCCCGTCGCCTCCTTCTCGTCAGCCGAGAAGAAGCGCCCCGACATCGACCTTTTGAACTCGGCCGGCAACTCGGCACGCCCATTAGCCCATTCGGGTGTCCCCGATACGGGCAGTCTTGTCGACGGCGCGAGGGTGTGGGTCACTGGTGGAGTCAAACCGGCGGGCCGCCCTTGCCCGCTAGAACAGCGCCTCATGCGGTCACGACACGGCCGGTGCTTCTGCTCCCGGGTGTTGCCCACTGCAGGCGACTGCTGCGGGAATGGCCGCTGTCGTCCGCCCACATCGGTGCGCAGGCAGACCGGTGGACGGTGGCCGTCGCCGTGACTCAGTCGGGCCGACCCCCGCTCCCAGCCGCCAGGCTCACGCACTCCCCGCGTGTGGTGGGCGGCATGGCGGCCAAGAGCGGCCGGCCCGCACATGCCGGGCACGACGCGGGCCGCTTCCGCGTCGGCCTTCTCGCATCCGCCGGCACGTCGCTCCAGGAGGCCCCATGCCGCCCGTGGTCAGTTCCATCAACCCAGCGCAGGGCCCTGTGTCCGGCGGTACCACCGTCATCATCACGGGCACCGGGCTGACGGGCGCCACCGCCGTACGATTCGGCTCCGTCAACGCTGCGTCCTACACCGTCACCTCTTCCACTCAGATCAGCGCGGCCACTCCCTCCGGGAGCGTGGGCCCGGTGCCGGTGACCGTGATCTCTCCGAGCGGTACCAGCAACACGACGGTCACCTTCACCTACACGGCTTCTCCTCCAGCGGTCACCGGCCTCTCGCCGTCCAGCGGCCCTACGAGCGGAGGCACTGTCGTCACTGTCACGGGCACCAACCTCTCCGGCGCCACCCAGGTCCGCTTCGGTTCCGTCAACGCGTCGTCCTTCATCGTCGTCTCGGCGACCCGGATCACCGCGGTGTCACCACCGGGGTCCCCCGGATCCGTACCGGTGACCGTGACGACGCCGGCGGGAACCAGCGCCGCCGCACCGGAGTCGTACTTCTTCTACTCCCCGGTCCCGACCCTCACGGCGATCTCTCCCAGTGCCGGTCCGGCATCTGGGAACTCCACGGTCACGTTGACGGGGTCGAACCTGCTGAACGCCACGGACGTGCGGTTCGGCACGCAGGCGGCGAGCTTCACCGTCGTCTCGTCCACCGAGATCACCGCCACGCCCCCGTCGGGCTCCGGGCAGGTCGCGGTGACCGTGACCACACCGGGCGGAGCCAGCAACTCCCTCACCTACGCCTACGTAGGCTCGCCCACACTCACTGGTGTCTCCCCGTCGAGCGGGCCCGCGGCGAGCATCACGGTCGTCACGCTGACGGGCACCGGACTGGCCACCACGACCGACGTCAAGGTGGACGGCGTCTCGGTGGCGTTCACCGTGCTGTCGGACACCCAGCTGACGGCGGCCGTTCCGGCGGGAGCTGTCGGAGATGCCGCCATTCGGGTCACGACGGTCGGAGGCACCTCCGGTGCCGTGTTGTTCCACCGCCTCGCGGCTCCTGAGATCTGAGTGCCTCACCCGCCACCCGGCACTCACACGATCGTTCCATGCGGTTGGGCCGGGTGGCGCACCGGGCGAGCGGCATCCCTTGGAAGCGTCGACGGAAACCTAGTGTGGGGGCCTGAGGGGGGAGATCCACCGAACCCACAGGAGTTGTTCGTGAAACGCAGACGTGCGCGTGGCGGATGGGCCGTCACCTCAGGGGCGCTGACAGTCGTACTGGCCACGGCCACTTCAGCCGCTGCCGCCCCGTCCGCCACCAGCGTCACCGCTTCGCCGGCGTCTGCCACTGTCGGCAGTCCCGTCCAACTGGCCGCCAGTGTCAGTTGCGCCTCGGATCCCAGCGGCGGTCTGGGCATGTCCTTCTTCGACGGCGGTGACCTGCTGAGCACAGTGCCGGTGGGAGCCAACGGCCAGGCGACCTACACCGCATCGTTCACCACGGCCGGCACACACACCATCACCGCCGCCTACAACGGCAACGGCGACTGCGACGCCTCCAACAGCACCACCACGGTGCAGGTCTCGTCGTCCCCGTCCCCTCCCTCGCCGGGACTGCCCGGTCTTTGCCTGCTCACCTGTGGCAGCCTGATCGGCTTTGTGACAGGAGACATCAACAACAACATCTCCATCGACCACTGAAGCCGCGGCGGCGGACGGCTGCCGTTGGGTACGTCGAGCCGGACGCCGGGGGTCGGTCCTCCCATGTACTCGTGGCCACCCCACCCTCGGCGCCGGATTTCCGCCCGTATCCGCCCGGCGGTGCACCGGCACCGCCGGCGGAGTGATAACGCGCAGGCCACCGCCCACCTCTGTGCGGGCCGCCATGTACACGCGACTGAGTCACGCGAGTGGTCCGTCCCGCGGTCACGGGCAATACCACTCGGGCTGTGGCCCTCACGAGGACATCGTCATCACCACGAAGCCGGCCGGTCCGGGCGGCCGGGCCCGGAGAGCGGTTGAAGGAAACCGCTCATCGCGAAGTGCCGGCCGGACCGGCGGCTTGGTGTGTCATCCCGCCTCCGCGTGTGCCACTCACGCTCGACACCCGAGCGAAGGCCTGTGGAGTATCCGTGCTTCCGAAAGCGCGTGGTGAGGAGATCGAGCGCGGAAGGCAGCAGACGCCGACCTCGCGCGTCCCGCCCCTGTCAGGAGGCGGCCTGTGAGGAGGCTCCGAGTTCGTTGGTACCGATGGTGTCGGCCAGGGTCTTGGAGGCCTCGCTGATGACACAGGTGCCGATCAATCGGCCGATCATGACGAAGGGACCAGTCTCGGCCATGGAGGCCGTGACGAGCAGGCCCGCGCCGAGGAGGGCGAACATGCCCGGCGCGTAGCACAGCGGGGGCCTCGCGTTCCTCCAGGAACGCGATCTCGACGGCATGGCCCTCGTCGTAGACGATGGACTTCCGGAAGAGTGGTCGGCAGAGCAGGTTGAGACGGCAGCCACGAGCGCGGACAGCGGGGCCAGGTGAACCAGGAAGCCATCGAAGGCGGGGCCGGCCCGACTGGCGACTGGTGTTGGGTGGGTCGCCGTGCCGCCGATGTCGGCGCAAGCACCACGGAGATGAGGATCGTCGCGGCGGGCAGAGCCAGCCGTTCGCAGACCAGCAGCACGACCGGCGCGTTCAGCAGGCCTGTGGTGACGTTGTCGGGCGGCGCCGAGCCACCGCGGTGATGACGACGAGCATGGCCATCACCCGGAACGGACGGGCTCTCGCCTCTCCCCCCCCGGACCCGGTCTCAGTTCGTCGCCGAGCGGTTGCACGACCGTCCCCCTCGGCACGGCTCCCGAGTGGCCCGGGGCCGTGCCGAGGGGGAGACTCCGTCAGCGTGGCCGTCGGAGCCTGTGGGTGTGGTGGGTCACACGGGAGGCAGGCAGGGGGTCAGAGTGCTCGTGGCCTGCACCGGTGTGCCGTTGATCGTGGCCGAGGCGGTGTAGGTGCCGCTGAGGATCTGAAGGAGCGACAGGCCTGCGTTGAGGGTGGCCGTGCCGGAGGCGTCGGTGACGGCGGTGCCGACCACCTGCCCGCCCACGGAGAAGGTCACCGGTACCCCGGCCGTGGCGGGCGTCACCGTCGCGCGCAGGGTGGCGGTGAACAGGTTCGGCAGCGGGAACGGTACGTTCACTCGCCAGCAGGCCGGCAACGCCTGCAGAGGCCCGTTGCCGGACTGCTGGACCGTGACGGTGATCGGCAGGGAGACGACGCCGCTGCACGAGCAGGAGGTGCCGGCCGCGGTGACGGTGGCGGTCACCGTGACGGTGCCCGCGGTACCGAACGTGAGCAGACCGGTGGCGATGCCCAGGGCGTTGGTGGTGACGGTCACCGGTGAGGTGCCACCGTTGAAGGTGACCGTGGCGCCTGCGACCGGACTGCCGCCACAGGTAACGACAGCGGTGACCTGGACGGGCTGGCCGACGGTCACCGGAGCGACGACCGGCAGCACCACCACGGAACAGGTCGCCTGAACGGGCACCGTGACGGTGATGGGTGCGAACGTGCAGGCGGCACAGGTACCGGCAGCGGGTGCGAAGCTGACACCGACGGTCTGTCCCGGCAGAACGCTCACGCCCAACGGTACCGTGGCCACCACGCCGTTGGTGACCGTGGCCGTCACCGTCGCCCCGCCGGGCAGGGTGTAAGTGATCGTGCCGTTCAGGCCGGTCAGCCCGGCCGGGCAGGTGAGGGTGGTGGCCGCCGTCGTGACGCCCCCGACGGTGGTCAGCGTCGTGGTCAGCGTCCCGGCCGGAGCAGCGGTGACCGTGACGGTGCCGGTGTCGGCACCCACGACCGCGCTGCCGGCGTCGGTGTACACCACCGACACCAACTGAGCGCCTGAACCGGCAGCGGTGAAGGTGACAGGTCCGGCCGCTCCCGCCGTCACGGCCACGGTCTGCGGGGGTGCACCGTCGTAGGAGAAGGTCGCGTTCACCGCTCCGGCCGGAGCACCGGTGGCGGAGACGGTGAAACTGGAACACGCGGAAACGGTGGCAGGTGTGATGGTAAGTGCCATGGAAATGAACCCCTTTGTGCGAGGAAGTGAAGGCTGGGGCCACCTGATCCATGAGGCCGCGAGGTCGAGAAACGACGCACTCGCGGCACACCCGCAGGGGTGCCCCCTACGACGCAGCCACCGCTCGCGGTAAGGCTGGTCGAACCCCGGCGGAGGATGGGCGCCCCACTTGCTGGTACAGCCGATTACAAGCACTGCCGAACGGGAGCAGGCCATACCTCCACCGCCACCTTCACCCGAATGGCCCAGCGGTCCGTCCGGCGGGATGACACACCCCGGGCCGCCCTCTACACCCCACCCACCGCATCGCGATCGGCGTCCGGTTACACCGATCGGGTGACCTCCGCCCTGCTCTGTTGAGCGCGTCGGCCTGCAGGTGGATTACTGGATCCGGCACCGCGGGCTGCCCGTTCCCGCCGACTCGATCCACGAAGGATCCGCCGAGTCACGTTCTGCCCGCACTGTGACCGCACGCCGCACGCCGTACCGACCGCCATCCCTGGCAGTTGGCGCCGCATGCGTCGCACCAACCGGCGCTGACCACTCGCGCCAAGCTCTGCCAGACGCTCCGCGCCCCGGCTCCCCCGAGAACCACGGGCGGCACCAGCAGCGTGCGTTGCGGATCTACCGATCCGACTTTCTCACCACTTCTCCCCGAAGGAACTACCGACTGTGACTTCGAACGCTCTTGCCCTTCCGTACCATCTCGCCGGCGCGTGGCCCGTCCCTCCTGCCGGCCCGTCCGTCCTGCTCGCCGTGATCCCGACCACCGGACCCACGACCGGTGGCAACACGGTCCGGCTGACGGGACAGAACCTGCGCGGCGCCGTAAGTGTCTCCTTCGGCGGCACGCCGGCCACCATCGTCCAATGGGGCATCGCCAGCTACTCGGACGACGCGAGCGTCGTCCCGGGTACGGAGCATCTGGCCTGGCAGGGTGGACACGACGGCCATGGCGGCGGCCATTCCGGCGACGACCGTCCGGGAGGAGACCACCCACGCCTCGACACCCTGCTGGTGATGGCGCCTCCGCATGCCCCCGGCACCGTACAGGTCACCGTCACCACCCCGGTCGGCACCAGCAATCCCCTTCCCTACACCTACCTGGCACCTCCGCCGGCCCCGAGCGCGATCAGCCCCACCAGCGGCCCCACCACCGGTGGAACTCCCTTCACCATCACCGGCACCGACCTGGCAGGTGTCACCGGGGTGCTCTTCAACGGCGTTCCCGCCACCGGCGTGACCGCCACGGCCACCAGCGTCACCGGCACCACCCCGGCCGGTGCGGCCGGAAACGCCGCCGTCACCCTGATCAGCCCCTCGGGCACCACCATCGTTCCGGGCGGCTTCACCTACGTCACACCACCCCTCCCACCCACCGCGGTGGTCATCGTCCCGGCGGTGGGACCGGTCACTGGCGGAACCCCGTTCATCATCATCGGCACCCATCTGACCGGGGCCACGAGCGTCACCTTCGGCGGCACCCCGTCCACCGTCCTGTTCATCGATCCGGCTGGCACCCTTCTGCTCGGGCTGACCCCGGCAGGTCCGGCGGCTGGTGGGACCGTACCCGTCACGGTGACCGGCCCGGGCGGCAGCACGACCGTCCCGGGCGGGTTCACCTACTTCGTGGTCCCGCCGACCCCGGCGCCCACGGGAATCGTGCCGACGACCGGCCCTGCGGCCGGCGGCACCTCCTTCACCGTCACGGGTACCAACCTGGGTGGCACCGTCGCCGTCCTGTTCAACGGCGTCCCCGCGACAGGTGTGACGGCGGGTGCCACCACCGTCACCGGAACCACCCCGGCCGGTGCGGCCGGACCCGCGACGGTGACGATGGTGACCGCCTTCGGCATCGTCGCCGTCCCCGGCACCTTCCTGTACGTCTGAACGACAGCCGGGGGAAGGAGGCGCCGATCGTCGGCTGAGCGGTCATCAGCTTCCAGGGTGCCGGCCGGCCGACAGCCGCTCCTGCCCGTCCCGCGGTCGATCCCGACGATGCCGTTGGCTTCGCTGGTGCTCAGCCTTCGTACCAGTGCGAGAAATCGCCGCTCCACCTCGGGGGACACCCTCTTCGGGCCTCCCCAGCGGAGCTGGTCTTGCGGGGGTCGGGTCAGATGACGCTCAAGGGTGAACTCGACGCGACCTCTTGCGACCTCGGTGGCCAGGCTCTCCAGCAGCAGTGCCCCGGCGACACTGTCGATCTGCTCGGCCGCCGGAGCCGACTCGCGCAGGAGTGCCAACCGGACGGCAAGTACCCTTCTGCGGGTCAGCGCGGGATACACGAGCACCCAGGAGACCGTGGCCGTCAGAAGGGCGAAGCCGACGAGCGCCTCCAGCGGCGACACCAGTCGGTGTGGTGTGCAACTCGGTGTCACTCACCGCACATCCTTCGGGCTGCAAAACCATGTGCGAGCGAGTGGGACTGGTCCTTACCCTCCGGTCATGGAACTTCGCGAAGAGCTTCCGAGCGACAGAGAGTGTGTGCGGAACATCCACCTGCGGGCGTTCGGTGACCACGGCCCTGTCGTGGCCGACCTGGTCGATACCCTGCGGGGCACGATCACGTCCGCGGACGGTCTCTCATTGGTCGCTGAGCTCGACGAGCAGATCGTCGGGCACGTCATGTTCACCCGCAGTCTTCTCGATGCCCCTCGGCGACTGGTTGAGGTGCATGTGCTCAGCCCGTTGGCCGTCATGCCCGAGAATCACAAGCGCGGTATCGGCTCGGCTTTGGTCCGACACGGGCTGAAGACACTCGCTGAGCGGGCCGTCCCTCTGGTCTTCCTGGAGGGCGATCCGGGCTACTACTCGCGTTTCGGCTTCGCGCCCGGTGGCGACCAGGGCTTCCGAAAGCCATCTCTGCGCATTCCAGATGGCGCCTTCCAGGCCCTCAGGCTCCCGGAGTATGAGCCATGGATGACAGGGACGCTGGTCTACGCAGAGCCGTTCTGGCGGCACGATGCAGTCGGCCTCCGCGACCCCGGTGCATAGTGCCGCGAGACCCTCTACCCCTGTCGTGACGTAACGCGCCGTGCGGAGGCTGGTCCGGACGACGCGATGTCGCCAGGGCTGTCCGGGGCCGTGGATGTTCACGAGAAATGGTTCTGGCTCGCTTTCCGTGACGCGCACACGCAGAGTGACGCCTGGTGCTCCGATCAGGCTTCGGGAAGTTGCCTGAAAATGATCAGGGCCGATCTTGGTGTGGTCGACAGTGCGGCGTCGTGGAAGAGACGTCGCCCCGCCCGGAGGGCCTGCTGTTATCGTCCGTCGCGGACGTGTCGGGGCTGTCGCTGGACGTGAGCTACGAGGCGATACGCATCGACGTCTGCAGTACGGCGGACGGGGCGGCATGCCCGGACTGTGGGAGCCAGTCGACCCGGGTGCACAGCTCTTACCTGTGGTTTCCAGCGGACGTGCCGAGTGGCGGACGTTTGGTGGTCCTCCGACTGCGAGATCGGCGGTTCTTCTGTCCGGAGCCTTCGTGTGCTCGGCAGACGTTCACTGAGCAGATGCCGGGACTGACCTGGCGTCACAGCCGGCGGACGGAGCGGTTGCGGTCGACTCTCGCCGCTGTGGGTCTCGCCCTCGCCGGCCGGGCCGGCGCCCGGATGGCACGGGCCTTCGGGGTGCCCATCAGCCGCGGCTGGTGTTGCGGCTGCTCGATGCATTGCCCGAACCGGATGTCCCAGCCCCGCGGGTAATCGGTGTTGATGAGTACGCCACACGCAAAGGACGGGTCTACGGCACGGTGCTTGTCGACGTCGGGTCCCGCCGGCCGGTGGATCTGCTGCCTGACCGGGAGGCGGCCAGCCCGGCCGCATGGCCGGCGAAGCGCCCCGGCGTCGAGATCGTTCGCCGGAACCGCGCGCCGTTCTTCGCGGAAGGCGCCACAGCCGGGGCACCGCAGGCGACGCAGGTCGCCGATAGCTGGCATGTGTGGCACACCCTCGGCCAGGCCGCTGAGCGGGCTGTCGCACGCCACCGTCAGTGCCTTCGCGTCCTTGTCCCCGATAGCGAGGGGAAGGCCGACGAACCGGCGCCGCCCGAGGAGAGGGCGGACTCTCCATGGCGGAGCGAGCGGTTCACCAACCGCGTCCGAGCCCGGCACGCACGCGGTCGGCGGGAATCGGGACGGGGGTCTCAGGCACACGGGGAGTATGCGGGAACAGGCACCGTCCCGGTATTTCCGGTGTACGGCAGTGTTCCAGGACGTGAGGTGCCGCGGCATGACCACCCGCCCTCAGGGGTGCCCGTGGTCGTGGGCGTAAGCGGCCAGGACCCGCTGCCGCGGGCCTCCGGTGTGAAGGAAGCGCTCGTCGAGCACGGTTGCGAGGTCGTCGAGAGCGGTGACGAGCACGGCTGCGGCACGCCGCGCGTCCACGTTCTCTGCTCGTCCTGCTCGCTCGGCTAGGTCAGCGGCGTAGCCGAGGGTGAGGGCCAGCGAGATGTCACCGGGGCCGTCGTGGAAGTAGTACGACTCGGAGTACTGGAGGAAGTCCACGCAGGTACGTGCGACGTCGGCAGCGAGTTGACCGAGGACGGCGGCACTCACCTCAGAGTCCGGTTGACCTTCCGCCGGCTCGGCGCGGCGCAGCTGGGAGATGCGCAGTGCCAGTGCCCGTCGCCGGGCCAGGGCCGGGTAGATGCCGAGGATCCAGGAGACGGTGGCGGTCAGCAACGTGAAGCCGACCAGCGCCTCCAGCGGTGCGACGATGCGCAGCCAGTCGGCGGAGGGTGCGATGTCACCGAGGCCGAGCGTGGCGACGGTCACCAGCGAGAGGTACAGGGCGTCCACCGGCCCCGAGTGCTCGGACGGCTTCAACGTGCCGGAAAAGGAGAACGCTTCCGGCATGTGGGGCCAGTACACCAGGGCCCAGCCCACGGCCACGGCGCAGGACCAGGTGGCCACCACGGTCACCATGCCGACCGGTCCGGCCAGCCCGGCGGTCCTGCTGCTCCTGCGGCCCCGGGTGGACAGCCGCCACAGCAGCGACATGACGGCCCTGCTCAGGCCGCCGTGCCGGGTGGGGTGCCACAGGGTGTGGAACACGTCCCGCAGGATGATCAGCACCACCGCCGCACCGACCAGTGTGACCAGCCATTCCATGGAACCTCCCGGGCTCGTCCGCCTTGGATCCAGGATGGAGCCGGCACCGCCCGGACACGATCAAGCGCAGCTCTGGGACCCCCTGCCCCGCCCGATCGGGCCGCGTGGAAAGTGCCCCTCAGGGACGACGGACAGCTCCGCGACACCTCCCTCGTCTCGGTCGCCGTGCGTCTGGCCCGTGCTGTGGAAGGCGTGGTGGACGTCGAGACGCAACTGACGGGCGTGTCCGCCGCAGCGGCTGAACCGGAGAGGGGGAAGTGACAGGTCAGCGGGAGGCGGGGATGCCGGTCGAGACCAAGTGGATCACAGGCCGCCGCACCAGACCGGGGGGTCGGTGAGAGAACGGGCCGACGGGGTGACCGCCGTGTGAATCGGGCCCTGCCGTCACCGGCGTCACCTCGCGCGTATCCGACCACCGCCTCTCGGCCGACGAGGTCGGGCGCGCGGGTGCACGGGCGCGGCGTCGGGGCCGGGGCCTCGCATCCGAGGTTTCCCGCTTGCTCGAGTCGCCGTCGAGCGACCGGCTACGGCGCCGCGGACCCGGCTGTGTCCGTGGATGAGCCACGGAGAGTGGCGAGACGGCGACGGTATTCGTCTTCGTCGATCTCACCGCGCGCGTAGCGCTCGGCGAGGATCTGCTCAGGGCCGCCTCCCGCAGGTGCCTTCTGCCAGGAGCCGTGGCCCCCGTCGGCGGACGTGGGACGGGACGAGAACCTGAAGAACAGGACACCGACCGCGATGATCAGCGCCCAGAACAACAGCGTGCCGAGCGACATCGCGATCCAGCCCCACGCGTTCATGCCATGGCCGTACCAAAAAATCATCTCCTGCCTCGCCTTCGCACGCCGTCCCGGGACAAGGCCCGAGGCGGCAGGTCTTCCGGCATCCATCGTCTCTCCCCACCGGGCACGCATACGAGGGCCGACCGGCCCTCCTGCAAGGGCCATCGAGCCCCGGCCGGCACGGGCGGTGACCGCCTCTCACGGCCGGCGGCCGCCTGGCCGGACCCGTTCCCCCGCCGCTGCCACGCCCGCGTCGAGGGTCGTGCGGCTACCCGGAGGCCGTACCGGGCGGGCCCGCGAGGCGCCTGACAGCTGCTGTTGATCGCCCGCGACGACAGGCCGGCCGCTCCCGGCAGCGTCCGGGCAATCCACGGGTGCCGTCGAACGCGCTTGGCTCGTCGGGCATCCTGGGGGAATATGCCGGGAGACGGTGAGGAGAGCTGTGGTGGCAGAACGCGCGCAGGGACCGCGTGAGGGGGAGCCCTCGGGAATGTCCCCGCAGTTGCGGCTGGACGTGCTCCTGGACGACCTGCAGCAGCAGGTGGCGCAGGTCCGGGGGGCCCGGGACCGGGTCCACACGTTGCTGGACGCTGTGCTGGCGGTGGGCTCCGACCTGGACCTGGAGGTGGTCCTCCGCAGCATCGTGGAGTCAGCGGTCACCCTGGTCGACGCCCAGTACGGGGCGCTCGGCGTCGTCGGCGAGGAAGGCACGATCAAGCAGTTCCTCACCGTCGGAATGGACGAGGAGACCATTGCCCGGATCGGGCACTACCCGCGTGGCGAGGGCATTCTCGGCCTGCTGATCCGGCATCCGGAGCCGCTGCGCATGCGAAACCTGGCCGACCACTCGGCGTCCGTCGGTTTCCCGGACGGGCACCCCCCGATGACCAGCTTCCTCGGCGCGCCGGTCCGGGTGCGCGACCAGGTCTTCGGCAACCTCTACCTGACCAACAAGAAGAGCGGCACCGAGTTCGACACCGACGACGAGGCGGTGCTGCGCACCCTGGCCGCCGCGGCGGGCGTGGCGATCGACAATGCCCGGCTGTACGACGATGCCCATCGCCGTCAGCGGTGGCTGGCGGCCAGCAACGAGCTGACTCGCAGCCTGCTGTCCGGTGCGGAGCCCGCGGCCGTGCTGGAGTCCTTCACCGCCACCGTGCGAGAGATGGCCGACGCGGACCTGGTGACCCTGGCGGTGCCGGTCGGAAGCCGCGGTGAGTTGGTCATCGAGGCCGCCTGTGGTGCGCACGCCGAGGACGTGCGCGGCTTGGTGCTGTCTGCCACGACGCTCGCCGCCAAGGTCTACACGTCCGGGGAAACGATCACCAGTGACGCGCTGAGCGCCGATCCGCGGTCCGAGGGCGGCAGCGCCTCGGTGGTCGAACTGGGGCCCGCGTTCTTCGTCCCCCTCGGCACCCAAGAGCACGTCCGGGGAGTCCTGCAGGTCGCGAACGTACCCGGCGGCCCGCTCTTCACCGACGCGGTGATCGACATGATGACCGGGTTCGGCAACCAGGCCGCGCTGGCCCTGGACGTCGCCGAGCACCGCCGGGACAGCGAACGCATGGTCGTGCTCAACGACCGTGACCGGATCGCCCGGGACCTGCACGACCTGGTCATCCAGCGCCTGTTCGCCGGCGCTCTGTCGCTGCAGTCCACGCTGGGCCGGGTCTCCGACCGCCCGCAGGTGAGCGAACGGATCCAGCGGGTCGTGGACGACCTGGACGACACCATCAAAATCATCCGTTCGACCATCTACGCCTTGCGTGAGCGTGATCAATCCGGTCGCCGGGGCGGACTGCGCGCACAGTTGGTCACGGCCACCGAACGGGCCACGGAGTCACTGGGATTCGCCCCGGCGCTGCGCATGACCGGGCTGCTGGACACGGCTGTGTCCGCCGAGCAGACGGAGCAATTGCTGGCCGTGCTGGGCGAGGCGCTGTCCAACGCCGCCCGGCACGCGTACGCCAGTTCCGTCGACATCGGCGTCGAGGTCACGGATACCGCCCTGAGGCTGCGCGTGGCCGACAACGGCCGCGGGATCGATCCGGCGGTCACCCGGCGCAGCGGCCTGGCCAACCTGCGCAGGCGTGCGGAAGAGATGGGCGGTGCGTTCAGCCTGTCCTCGAACCAGCCGAGCGGCACCATCGTCGAGTGGGTCGTTCCGCTCTCCTCGAACGCCTGACACTCGGCGTACGGAGCCGGTGGCCGGACTCCCCCGTCGGCTGGAAGATCGCTTCCAGGCCACGGCACGAGTCAGTCCGCACGCCCCGGCGACCTGTCGGGCCGCCGGGGCGGGACACGGCCATTCAGCCGTTCCAGGTCCAGTCGGCGACCTCGGGCAGGTCCGTGCCGTGCTCCCTGATCCAGACGTGATGGCGCTGCCGTGCGTCCTCCATGCGCTGGCGTACGTTCGCCGCGCGAACCGCGAGGCCGGGGACCCGGTCGATGACGTCCATCACCAGGCGATAGCGGTCGAGGTCGTTGCGGACCACCATGTCGAACGGTGTGGTCGTGGTGCCGATCTCCTTGTAGCCCCGCACATGCAGGTTCTGGTGACCCGTGCGGCGGTAGGCGAGGCGGTGGATCAGCCACGGGTAGCCGTGGTAGGCGAAGATGACGGGCTTGTCGGCGGTGAACAGGCCGTCGTACTCGAAGTCGCTCATGCCGTGCGGGTGTTCCTCGCTCGGCAGCATCCGGGCGATGTCGACGACGTTCACCACGCGCACCGCCAGTTCGGGCAGCTCCCGGCGCAGCAACTGGGCTGCTGCCAGGATCTCCTGGGTGGGCACGTCGCCGGCGCAGGCCAGCACCACGTCCGGTTCACGGGTGCCGTCCTCGGTACCGGCCCACTCCCAGACGCCGGCGCCGCGTGCGCAGTGGACCTTCGCCTGCTCCATGGAGAGCCAGTCGAAGCAGGGCTGCTTGCCGGCCACGATCACGTTGACGTAGTCCTTGCTGCGCAGCACGTGGTCGGCCACCGAGAGCAGGGTGTTGGCGTCCGGCGGGAAATAGACCCGCACGGCCTCTGGGCTCTTGTTGAGGATGTGGTCGACGAAGCCCGGGTCCTGGTGCGAGAAACCGTTGTGGTCCTGGCGCCACACGTGGGAGGTGAGAAGGTAGTTGAGCGAGGCGATGGGGGCGCGCCAGGGCAGTCGGCGGGTGGTGCGCAGCCACTTGATGTGCTGGTTGACCATGGAGTCGACGATGTGCACGAACGCCTCGTAGCAGGAGAACAGCCCGTGCCGGCCGGTCAGGAGGTAGCCCTCCAGCCAGCCCTGGCAGGTGTGTTCGGACAGGATCTCCATCACCCGGCCGTGCCGCTCAAGATGCTCGTCCACCTGGAGTACCTGCGCCTGCCAGGCCTTGCCGCTGGCCCCGTACACCGCCTGGAGCCGGTTGGAGGCGGTCTCGTCGGGGCCGACGAGACGGAAGTCGCACCGTCCGCTCGTGGCGTGCATGACGTCCTGGAGCATGTCGCCGAGGACCCGGGTGGGTTCGTGCTGAGTGGCGCCGGGTTTGTCGACCTCGACGGCGTGCTTCTCCAGGGGAGGCAGGGGCAGCTCGCGCAGCAGCAGGCCTCCGTTGGCGTGCGGGTTGGCGCCCGGCCGGCGCGCGCCTTCCGGGACGCAGGCGAGTACGTCGGGGCGCGGGGCGCCGTGCTCGTCGAACAGTTCTTCCGGCCGGTAGGAGCGCATCCACTGCTCCAGCTGCCGCAGATGCTCTGGGTTGTCCCGTACGGCGGCCAGGGGGACCTGGTGGGACCGCCAGGTGCCCTCCACGGGCAGACCGTCGACTTCGGCGGGGCCGGTCCAGCCCTTGGGGGTGCGCAGCACGATCAGCGGCCAGCGGGGCCGCTCCTCCACGCCGTCCTCGCGGGCGCTCCTCTGGATGGCCGCGATGCGCTCCAGCGCGTCGTCCATCGCGGCAGCCATCGCCCGGTGGACAGCGAGCGGGTCGTCGCCGGTGACGTGGAGGGGGGCGTGTCCGTAGCCGCGCAGGAGTTCGTCGAGTTCGTGCTCGGGCAGGCGGGACAGCACGGTCGGGTTGGCGATCTTGTAGCCGTTGAGGTGCAGGATCGGCAGGACGGCGCCGTCGTGGACCGGGTCGAGGAACTTGTTGGAGTGCCAGGACGCTGCCAACGGCCCGGTCTCCGCCTCGCCGTCACCGATCACACAGGCCACCAGCAGGTTCGGATTGTCGAGGGCGGCTCCGTAGGCGTGGGAGAGCGAGTAGCCGAGTTCTCCGCCCTCGTGGAGGGAGCCGGGGGTCTCCGGCGCGACATGGCTCGGCACCCCACCGGGGAACGAGAACTGCTTGAAGAGCCGTGCCATGCCTGCCGCGTCCCGGGTGACGTCCGGGTACGTCTCGGTGTACGAGCCCTCCAGCCAGGAGTTGGCCAGCACGGCCGGGCCGCCGTGACCGGGACCCCAGATGCACACGGCGTCCAGGTTCCGGGCCTTGATGACGCGATTGAGGTGGGTGTGCACCAGGTTCAGGCCGGGCGAGGTGCCCCAGTGGCCCAGCAGCCGGGGCTTGACGTGCTCCGGGCGCAGCGGTTCGGTCAGCAAGGGGTTGGCCATGAGGTAGATCTGGCCGACGGCGAGATAGTTCGCGGCGCGCCAGTGGGCGTCCAGCGACCTGAGCTCGTCCTCCTCCAGCCGGGCGGGCGCCTGCCGCGTGTCGACGGACATCGGGATTCCTTTCCGAGTCGGGGCAGTGGCCGGGTACCGTACGTGCCGGTCTCTGCATGTCTCACCCTCCGGTGCCGCGTGGGGTCCCCGACAGGGCCGTTCGGGCCACACCTGCTGCCGCGGGACCGAACGGGCGTTCGCCGGACGGAGGGATCCGCCGGTGCGCGGACCAGTGGCGCGTGCCCGTTGCCCGTGTCGCGGCAGCCGACGCACACCTGCGTTTCTCGGCGGTCCGCGCACACCCGCTTGTTGCCGGCGGCGGAGTTCCTGGTCCTTCGCGGTGGAGTACTGGATCGCGCGCCGGTGCCCGGCGCATCGTTTCGGCGATGCTTCCTTGTCCGCGGCCCGCCCGTCCGCCCGGACGCCGAGATGATCACCGGGCGCCACCTCGCCGGCGCGCCCGTCACGGACTGACCCGGCTCAGCGCAGGTCAGTCCATACGGTGCCGGACCGTGCGGGCGGAGGCACGCGGTGTGCGGCCACCGTCCGGACCGTAGCCGTACCGGACCAGCAGCTGGGGGCGGCAACGCGGTTGCGGCAGGCGGGCCGCGGCCCGGAGATCCGGCCATTCCATCGCCTGGTGCAGCATAGAGGTGCGCACTCCGTGCGCGGTGGCAGTCAGCAGTACGTGCTCCAGGGCCTGTCCCGCCCGCAGCCAGTCCTCTCGCCGGTCGCGGGTCGTCCACAGCAGGGCCACCTGAGTGTGGCGCTCGAAACGCCGGTCCGGCAGGTGCGGTGCGGGCAGTCGGCCGGTGAAGTCACGCACCGGTGTCCGTCCGTCCGCGTCCTGCGGGCCGAGCGCGGTGAGCGGGATGCCGTAGGGCACGTTCGCACCGGGAGCGGTGATCCAGGCCCGGGATTCGGCGGTCCGTGCCGGGTCGGCCCGGTTGCGGGCTTCGGCCGCCGCGGTCAGGCCCAGCAGCAGCCGTGTGCCCGCGAAGTCCGGCACGTACAGGCGCGCACCCTCGGCCCGCGCGGCCTCGGCCATCTCCGCCACGACTGCCTCGGGCACCGGACGCCCGGTGAACGGCATCCGGCTGGTGTGGCGCAGCTCGACGACCGGGTACAGCCATCGGCAGCCCGGCAACTGTCCGGCCGGCGCGCCCAGTCGTACGGTGGCCAGCAGGTCCGGCTCGCGGGGATCAGGCAGCAGCCGGACCACTGGCTGCCAGCCCAGGTGGGCGACCGCGACCCGCAGGTTGAAAAGCGCAGCGCCCACGGACAGATGCTGGGTCCGCCGGCCGGGGTCGGCCGGCGGCAGTGTTCGCCTGTTGTCGGCGCGGACTTCGATGGACCGGGTGGCCGCCTGCAGTCCGAGGCGCCACGGTTGCGTGGTGTGGATGGACGGTGCCGCCACGGCCGCGGCCACCAGCGTCTCCAGCGCCCTGGCATCGATGTCCCGGGTCTGCATGGGCGGCTCCTCACCTCCTTCGAGGAGCGCGGTGGTGTGTGGGGCTCCCCGTTCGTCCTCCACCTTCGGTCACCGCAGGACGCGCGACGAGGGCCGTCGGTCCCGGCCGGGCGGCCGGGCCGGACGCGGTGTCTCTCGGGTCGGCCGGCCGACCTACGCGGCCGGCGAGTCGCGGTGTACGCCGGTCTCGTGACCGGCACGGCTGCCGCACGGCTCACTACCGGCTGGGCCCGCGTGGCACAGGGTGTTGGCGAGTGGGACGACGTACGAAGATGCTTTCACGGCCGTGCCGACGAGCCATGGCCGTTCGTCCGGGCCGAGGGATCCCGGCCCGTTGGCGCGGCGCGCGTTGCCGCCAAGGCGCCCTCGGGGAGGCAAGGCACGGTCGGGGAGGCCGACCATGCCCACCGCGTCCGACACTGGCGTATGCCCTCAGCCCTCCGCGTGGGCGAGCCACAGGTCGGGGCCGAAGACCTCGTAGCGGATGCTGCGCGCCGGGACGCCGGCCTGGAGGAGCTGGGTGCGGACGGCACGCATGAAGGGGAGCGAGCCGCACAGGTAGACATCGGCGCCGCAGGGCACGTCCAGGCCGTCGAGGTCCATCAGGCCGACGTGGGAGCCGGGTTGCTCGGTCGCGTTCTCTTCGTACCAGAACTCCGCCTTGGCGTCGTGCAGGTGGCCGACCAGACGCAGGATGTCGGCGCGCAGCGCGTGACCGGCTGGAGTGCGGTCGGCGTGCAGGACCCGTACCGGCCGGGTCGAGCCGGTGGCGGCGAGATGTTCCAGCATGCCGACCATCGGAGTGCAGCCGATGCCGGCGGAGACCAGCAGCAGCGGGGTGTCGGCGTCGTCGAGGACCACGTCACCGAACGGAGCGGACAGGGTGAGCTCGTCGCCGGCCCGGACGGTGCGGTGCAACTGGCTGGAGACCTCGCCCTCCGGGGCATCCGCGACGCTCGCCACCCGCTTGACGGTGATGCGCCGCAGGCGGTCGCCGGGAGCGTTGGACAGGCTGTACTGACGGGTCTGGTGGATGCCGTCGGGCATGAGCGCCCGCACGCTGACGTACTGGCCGGCACGCGCCTCGGGCACGACACCGCCGTCGGCCGGGCGCAGCAGGAAGGAGACCACGTCCGGGGTCTCCTCGCGCCGCTCGATCACGGTCCACTGCCGCCACGGCTTGCGCGGGTCCACCCGTGCTTTCTGGTAGAGGCGGGCCTCCCGGGCGATGAGCGCGCCGGCCATCAGCCAGTAGACCTCGTCCCAGGCGGCGGCCACCTCCGGCGTCACCGCCTCCCCGAGTACGTCGCCGATGGCGCGGAAGAGGTACTTGTGGACGATCGTGTACTGGTCCTCCGTGACGCCGAGCGCGGCGTGTTTGTGGGCGATCCGGGCAAGCAGGGCATCGGGGCGGGCGTCCGGGTGGGCCAGCAGGGCCTGGGCGAAGCTCGCGATCGATCCGGCCAGGGCCTGACGCTGCTCGCCTCTGGCCTGGTTCCCGCGGTTGAACAGGCCGTCCATGAGTTCGGGCTGTTCGGAGAACATGGTGCCGTAGAAGCGGGCGGTGATCTCGTCCAGGGCGCCGCCGACGGCGGGCAGGGTGGCACGGACGACAGCGGCCGACTCGGGCGAAAGCATGGAACTCCCCTTGGATGCGAGTGGGTGGAGGGGCGGCGTGCACCGCCACAGCCGGGAGCCGTCGTGCGGTCCGGCCGGCGGATCGATCATCCGGTCCGGCCGTCACCGGCACCAGGGCCGAACCGCCCCGGGTGACCGGGACCGTCGGCCCGGCACCAAGTGAGTGGATGCCCGCATGAAAACGCCCGCCTGCCCTCCCACGAGCCGGGGACATGGCGGTCGCGGGTGAACCGTGCGTGGACGGGGTGCATCGCGGCCCCGGCACTCAGGCGCGCAGCTTTCCCGTCTCGACGCCTAGACCACGTCGAGGACGTCACGAACGGGGCGGCGGGGCGTGGCGGGGCCCTGGGGCCCATAGCCCAGGCGCAACACCATCTGTACATGTCCCCGGCCGGCCACCGGTTCCCGGGCCAGCAGGCGCAGATCCGGGTTCTCCAGAGCGTGGGAGGTCAGGGAGGTGGCGAGCCCGGTCAGCGTCGCCTTCAGCAGGACGCGTTCCAGTGCCTGACCCGCGCGCAGCCAGTCGACAGGGCCGTCTCCGGGTGTGCTGAGCAGCGCCAGGTGCGGGTTCTTCTCGAACGCGGTGGAGCCTCGGTCGGCCACCGGGCGACGACCGGCGAAGTCGCGTAGCGGAGCCTTGCCGTCCCGCATCCGGGGTCCGAACGCGTACTCCGGGACACCGTCGGTGGCGACGTCCGCTTCCGGGCCGAGCCGAGTCCAGTGCTGGAGATCCTCCATGCCCTCGGGGTTCAGTGCGTCGCGACTCTCGGCGTCGTGAACCAGGTCCAGGACGGTTTCCATGTGTCAGGGCCCGGGGAACAGCAGGTCGGCGCCCTCCAGATCGGCTGCTCTGCGCAATGCGGTCCTGACATCCTCTGGAATGTCCTTGTCGGCGAAGGGGTACCGGCTGGTGTGCCGCTCGCGGATCGCCGGGTGCAGACGTGCGACGTCGTCCTGGTCCGGCGTGGGGCGTCGGACCTCGGCCAGTTGCACAGCTGCGAGCAGCAAGGGCTGCGCGGGATCCGGCAGCAGCCGCACCACCGGGGTGAGTCCGGTATGGGCCGCGCCGACACGGAGATTGAACAACGCCGCTCCACAGCCGATGTGCAAAGCCCGGTTCCCTGGGTTGGAGCGGGGCATGGCCCGGTCGGGATCGGCCAGCAGCATCAGGGCACCCTCACTTCTGAGGAAGCGGAAGCGCCATGGCTGCGCATTGTGCATGGAAGGGGCGAACACGGCCTCGGCGACCAGCGCGGCGGCGGTCTTCGCGTCCACGTGCCCAGCGTCCATCGCGTCCTCCTGACACAGCACGCGCCCTCGGTTCAGGTGGCGGGTACCCAGGCGCCACGGGCACACGTCCGACGCCGGCGGAGGAACGCCGTGCGCCGCATCGTCCCGGTGGGCAGGAGGCGGTCGGGGCATGGCCCCACTCCCGCGCCTCGTCACGGTCGTCGACCACTTGAGGCAAGGCTGTGGCGTCGGAGTGCCCGCCCGTACCCTGCCGCGAGGGTGAGAAACAGCCCCAGCACCGCGAAGGGCACGGCGGCAACCGCCCACCAGTCCAGGCCGCGCTCACTCTGCGCAACCGCCCCGAGGACGGTCACGGACGCGGCGGCCACCAGGGCGACACCGATGAGCACAGCGACGACGTACCGGGCACCTCCGCTGTCCGGTGGTTGCCGGACATGGCCGAGCGCCACCCACTCGCGCGCGGTCTGTTGCCTCTCGCGGCGGCACTGTACGGCCGCGCGTGCCCGAAGACACACGGTGAGGGTGGTACCGGCCACCGCCGTGCCGGAAGGTGTCCACCGCTCTTCGCGGGCGAGCAGGAGTACCGCGACGGTCCGGCTCTTCCCGGCCGCCGCCTCATGATCGTCCGGGGGGCCCGGGCCGGATAGGGGTCCAACGGCCCCTCTTCGCACCGGCACCGGGCGGCCCCGGCCACCGCTTCGGAGGTGACCGTCACCGGCTGTCGCTGGTTTCGGTGTCCGTGAGCGCTGCTCGTCCGGCCTCCAGCCGGGCGGCCGGTATGCGGAAGGGTGAGCAGGAGACGTAGTCGAGACCGGCCCGGTGGAAGAAGTGGATGGACTCCGGGTCGCCCCCGTGCTCTCCGCACACCCCGGTCTGCAAGCCGGGACTGGCCAGGCGGCCCTCTTCTGCGGCGAGTTGTACGAGCCTGCCGACGCCGTCCTGGTCGATCGTCTCGAAGGGGGACACCTGGAGGACGCTCTTCTCCAGGTACAGGGGGAGGAAGGACGCTTCGGCGTCGTCGCGGGACAGACCCCAGGTCGTCTGGGTCAGGTCGTTGGTGCCGAAGGAGAAGAAGTCGGCGGCTTCGGCGATGCGGCCGGCGGTGAGGGCCGCACGGGGCAGCTCGATCATCGTGCCGATCGGGAGGTTGAGGAACTCACCCGTCTCCGCCGCGACTTCGGCGAGCACGCGTTCCGCTTCCGTCCGGGCCAGCCGAAGTTCCTCGACCGCTCCGACGAGCGGAATCATGATCTCGGCGCACGGCCGGCCACCCTCGCGCAGCCGGTGGACGACGGCCTCGGCGATCGCGCGGACCTGCATGGCCATGAGTCCGGGAACGGCCAGTCCGAGCCGCACCCCGCGCAGGCCCAGCATGGGGTTCTGCTCGTGCAGGCGCTCGACCGCGTCGAGCAGTTCGCGGTCGTGGTCGTCCGGGTGGGGGGCGCTCGCCAGGCGAACGGTCAGCGCGGTGCGATCGGGCAGGAACTCGTGCAGCGGCGGGTCGATGAGCCGGATGGTCACCGGCAGCCCGTCCATGGCTGCGAGGATGCCGGTGAAGTCCTCGCGTTGCGGCGGGAGCAGAGCGGCGAGAGCCTCCTCGCGGGTCGTGACGTCACGGGCGAGGATCATCGTCTCGACCAGTGTCCTGCGGTCGCCGAGGAACATGTGCTCGGTCCGGCACAGGCCGATGCCCTGGGCTCCCAGCCTGCGAGCGCGTGCCGCGTCCTCGGGCGTGTCGGCGTTGGCCCGGACCTCCAGGCGGCGGACGCCGTCCGCGTGGGCGAGGGCTGCCAGGACCGCCTCGGTCAGCGGGCCGGTGCTCTCACCGTTCTCCAGCGTGCGACCGACGTCGGAGGCGGTGAGCGGCAGGGAGCCGAGGTGCACGGTCCCGGCCGTTCCGTCGACGGAGAGGGTGTCGCCCTCGCGCACGACGACTCCCGTGTCCGTGGTCAGGCGGCGGGCGACCGGGTCGACGGTCAGCGACTCCGTCCCGCACACGCACACCTTGCCCATGCCGCGTGCGACGACGGCGGCGTGGCTGGTCTTGCCGCCCCGGCTGGTGAGGACGGCCTGAGCCGCGATCATTCCGGGCAGGTCGTCGGGGGTCGTCTCACGTCGTACGAGGATCGTCTTCTCTCCGGCAGCAGCGCGCCGCTGGGCCTCGGCGGAGTCGAAGACGGCGACCCCTACCGCCGCGCCCGGTGAGGCCGGCACGCCGCGCGCGAGGGGCACATCGGCGGGGGTGGTGTCGAAACGGGGGAACAGCAGCCGGGTCAGCTCGGCGCCGTCCACGCGGGCCAGCGCCTCGTCGGCCGTGATGCGCGCTTCCTCCCGCAGATCGTGGGCGATACGGAAGGCGGCCTCGGCGGTACGCTTGCCGACCCGTGTCTGCAGGATCCACAACCGGCCCCGCTCCACGGTGAACTCCACGTCGCACAGATCCCGGTAGTGGTTCTCCAGCGTACGCAGGTGGTCCGCGAGCTCGGTGTACGAGCGGGGATCGAGGACCTTCAGCTCGCTCAGGGGCACGGCGTCGCGGACTCCGGAGACGACATCCTCGCCCTGTGCGTCGGGCAGGTAGTCGCCGTACATGCCGCGCGCGCCGGTGGCGGGGTCGCGGGTGAAGGCGACGCCGGTACCGGAGTCGGGGCCGAGGTTGCCGAACACCATGGCCTGGACGTTGACGGCGGTGCCGAGATCGTCGGGGATGTGCTCGCGACGGCGGTAGACACGGGCGCGTTCGCCGTTCCAGGAGTGGAAGACGGCACGGATGGCGCGCCGGAGCTGTTCGGCGGGTTCCTGAGGGAAGTCCGCACCCGTCTCCCGGCGGATGATCGCTTTGAACTCCTCGGTGAGGAGGGCGAGTTCTCCCACGTCGAGGTCACGGTCGTGGCGCGTCCCGCGCTGTGCCTCGTGCGCGGCGATGGCCTGTTCGAACAGATCACCGTCCACACCCATCACCGTGTGGCCGAACATCTGGATGAGGCGCCGGTAGGAGTCCCAGGCGAACCGCTCCTGTCCGGACGCCTTGGCGAGACCGGCCACGGACTCGTCGTTGAGGCCGATGTCGAGGATGGTCTCCATCATGCCGGGCATGGAGAAGCGGGCGCCGGAGCGTACGGAGACCAGGAGCGGGTCGTCGGGCGCCCCGAGCGTGCGGCCCATGGTCCGTTCCAGGTCGGCGAGGGCGCGGGCCTCCTCGATGCCGAGTTCGGGCGGCTCCTGGCCCGTGGCGAGATAGGCCTTGCAGGCTTCGGTGGTGACGGTGAAGCCCGGCGGCACGGGCAGTCCGAGTCGGGTCATCTCGGCCAGGCCGGCTCCCTTGCCGCCGAGCAGGCCGGCCATCTCCCGGCTGCCCTCGGCGAAGGCGTACACGTACGTCGTGGGTGTGCTCATCGCGCTCTCCGGTCTCTCATTCGTGGGGCACGACGGCCAGCGGGCAGCCGACGTGGTGGATGGCGGCGTGGGTGACGGGGCCGATGCGCGGAAGCGTCGGCCGATCGGACAGGCGCCGGCCGACGACGAGGAGGCTCGCCGCGGATGCGGCCCGGACCAGTGCGGTGGAGGCCCTGCCTTCTACGACGGTCTCCAGGACCTCGGTGCCGGGGTACTTGTCCCGCCACACCGCCAGCACCGCGTGCAGGAATCCCTGCCATTCCTCGGCCCGCTGCGGATCGTTGACCAGAGCGATGTCCCCGGGGCCGAGGCTGATCGCGGAGGGCGGCTGCCAGGCATACAGAACGCGCAGCCGAGCCCGCCGCAACTTGGCTTCCTCGAACGCGAACTCGATCACCTCGTCGCAGGCATCGGCGAGGTCGATGCCGAGCACTACGTCGCGGTGACCGGTCCGGATGGACGGGCCGCCGTTGCCGGCGGGAACGTGCTCGTCCTCCTCCCCTGTCCGTACGAGGACCACGGGGCGGGTGGCCTTGGCGACCACCCCTTGGGCGACGAAGCCGGCGAGAACTCCGGTGAAGCCGCTCAGCCCGCGCGAGCCCAGGACCAGCAGTTCGGCCTGCGCGGCGGCCTTCACCAAGGCCGCGGTCGCCGGGCCCTCGACCTGCTCGTCGGTGAGGTGCACGCCGGGTACGGCGCCGCCGACGCGCTCCTCCGCGTGCCGCAGGGCCCGGCGCGCCAGATGCCGCTGCGCGGCGTTCGCCGGCTCGCCCTCCGTCTGGCGGGGATGCCAGTTCCAGGCGTGCACCAGTCGCAGCGGTCGGTCACGGCGCACGGCCTCACGGGCGGCCCACTCGGCGGCGGCGAGGCTCTCGGCTGATCCGTCCACTGCGGCGATGACGGGCGACAGCATGGTGCGCACCTCCTGTGCTTGTTCTGCCGGGTAGTGCCAGCGTCTTCGGAGGTGACCCTGCCGGGTAGGGGCCGCACGGGCTCCGGCAGGTCCGTTCGGCCCCTGCGCCGCTGCTGGGGTGGCCGGCACGGTAGGTGGCGTGGGAACGGGTCACCCGTGTGCCAGGGAGGCGATCGTCGTGAGCCGAGTCATCGTGGCCTGCCCCGACCGAGCAGGCCGTAGTGTCTCCCGCGGACTCGGCCGCTGGACATGGGACGTTCGGTCCACGGCGTGGCCCGACCCGCCTCGCCCCCTCCGTACCGGGTCCGACCAGGGTCCGCCACCGTGTCGCCAGCCCGGCCGTTCGTTCCTGCCCTCGACGGCGCCGAGGACCTCCGCGGGGATCTCGTGTGGGGGAGGCACGATCCTCGCGCCACGGCCGCCGCCCTCGCCGACACGGGGGCGGCGGCCGTTGTCGGTGCCACGGGTTGTTGGGCCGGACGGCCCTGCGCCGGCCCTTGTGGCCCCTCGTCCCGTCCGAGCCGGCGCCGCACGCTGGTGGTGTCAGTCCGCGACCCTTACCGGGAGGCCGGCCATGAACACCCCCAGCATGCTGCGCGCGCTGCCCACCGAGTACCAGCGACGGCTCATGAGTCTCGCCCGGGAGGTGGCCTTCGCGCAGGGGACGCGCATCTTCAACGAAGGCGCACGCGCGGACCGGTTCTGGATCATCCGCACCGGCTCCATCGAGCTCGACACCCACGTACCCGGCCGCCGCCGCGCGGTCGTCGAGGTCCTCGGCCACAACGAACTCGTCGGTGTCTCCTGGCTGTTCGCCCCGAATGTCTGGCACCTGGGCGCAACTGCGTCGACACCGGTACGGGCTTACGAGTTCGACGCCCCGGCCGTCCGCTTCCTCTGCCAGGACGACCCGGCGTTCGGCCAGGCCATCACCCGGTGGGCCGGCGACGTACTGGCCCACCGCCTGCGCACCACCAGGGTCCGGCTCCTGGACCTCTACGCCCCCTACGGTGCCGGGAGCGCCGTGTGAGCGGGCCGGCCGCGGACGAGAAAGGAGTCACCGTGCCCGGCACCCCGTACATCGTCAGTGACGTGATGTCCCACACGGTCGCCGCCGTCGGCCGACGGGCCGCCTTCAAGGAGATCGTGCGGCTCATGCAGGACTGGCAGGTCAGCGCCCTGCCCGTCCTCGAGGGTGAGGGCCGCGTGGTCGGCGTCGTCTCCGAGGCGGACCTTCTGCCCAAGGAGGAGTTCCGCGACAGCGACCTCGACCGGGCCGCACAGCTGCGGCACCTCACCGACCTGGCCAAGGCCGGCGGTCTCACCGCCGAGGACCTCATGACCTGCCCCGCCCTCACCGTCCACGCGAACGCGACACTCTCCCAGGCCGCACGGACCATGGCTCACGCGAGGGTCAAGCGCCTGCCCGTCGTGGACGACACGGGCATGCTGCAGGGCATCGTCAGCCGTGCGGACCTGTTGAAGATCTTCCTCCGGCCGGACGAGGAGATCGCCGTCGAGGTCCGGAAGCAGGTCGTGGCGGACCTCTTCCCGGCGCCGGTGTCAGACGTACGGATCGAGGTGCGCAACGGTGTCGTCAAAGTCATCGGCCACGCCCGGGACACAGCCCTGGTCCCCGTGGCCGCGCGCCTGGTCCGGGGTGTCGAGGGTGTCGTGGACGTGGAGTTCGAGCTGACGGGCTCCGGCAGGCCTGCCGCGCCTCAGTGACCTTCCTGCCGCTGCCGGTCCTGCACCTGCGTGGCGATGACGGCCGCCTGGATACGGCGCTCCACTCCGAGCTTCGCCAGCAGACGGGAGATGTGGTTCTTCACCGTCTTCTCGGCCAGGTACAACCGCTCTCCGATCTGGCGGTTAGTCAGACCCTCGCCGATCAGGGCCAGGATCTCCCGCTCCCGCTCGGTCAGGCCCTGCAGTCCGTCCGGTCGCTCCTCCTCTTGGGGGCCACCGCGCAGCCGGGCCATCAGCTTGGTGGTGGCACTGGCATCGAGCAGGGACTGTCCGCCGGCCACGGTGCGCACGGCGGACACGAGGTCCGAGCCCTGGATCTGCTTCAGGACGTATCCGGAGGCGCCCGCCATGATGGAGTCGAGCAGTGCCTCCTCGTCGTCGAAGGAGGTCAGCATGAGGCAGGCCAGCTCCGGCATGCGAGAGCGCAGTTCGCGGCACACGGTCACCCCGTCCCCGTCGGGCAGGCGCACGTCGAGCACCGCCACCTGCGGGCGCAGGGCGGGGACCCGCACCAGTGCCTGCTCCACCGTGCCGGCCTCACCGATCACCTCGATGTCCGGCTCGTCGTTCAGCAGGTCGCCCACCCCGCGCCGCACGACCTCGTGGTCGTCCAGTAGGAAGACCCGGATCGGCTTCTCGCTGCCGGGCTGCTCGCTGTCCGCCATCAAACTGCTCCCTGGTTCCACGGTGCGTACCGATGTCCGCTCGTGAACGGACCGGTCCTACGTACCGAGATCCTTCCCGTGTCCGGGCCGAACGGACAGGGCCGATCGGCCCTGTCTTCCCCCCATGATGTCCCGCGGTCATCGGATACCGCTGCCGCCCGGAACGAAACGCTCGCCGTCGCGAAGGTCCTTCGGCCCTGCCGCAGGGGCCTGAGAGCCCTGGGCCGGGACCCGTGCTCCCAGAAGTCTGGAGCCGCTGTGAAACGATCAGAAGGAGTGAAGCGCATGACTGCCGAGAACACCGGCGCCCCGGCGGCCGGCACCGTCGTCGAGGTGCGTGTGGAAGGCGATGTGCCGGAGGAAGCCGCCGCATACCTCCGGGAGAAGGTCGAAGCCGTCCTCAGCCGGCCCGGGCTCCCGCCCGTGAGCGGTACGGTGAGGCTCTGCAGGGCGGTGGCGCACCACGCCGGGCGGCCCTGGTCCGCCGGTGCCGAGCTCGTCGTAGGGAACGCCCTCCTGATCCTGCACGCCCAGGAGGCCACGGCACACGAACTGGCGGACCGGCTGCAGGACCGGCTGCGCGGCAAGATGAACGGTGCCCTGCACCGCAGGGAGGAACCCCGCAGGACCGCCACCCCGCCTCCGTGGCGCGGTGGCGGCGCCGACAGCGGCCGAGGGTAGTGCCGGTCAGTCCCGGGGAGGGACCATCGGCACCTGGGAACGGGGATCGGGCGCGACCAGAGTGAAGACGTGAGCGGCACCGATCCCCCGCGGTGCCGCTCACATCCGCACTCCGCCGGCCACCGCCGGCGGCTCTCTCAACGAAGGCGCTCCCCCATGACCCGTCATGAGTCCGCAACGCAGGCGACAGCAGTTGCCGAGGCACCGAGCGACCTCACCCTCGGCGTGGACCGGCTGGTCACGAAGGGCCTCAAGGCGCTCGCCGACTACGACGCCCTCACCCAGGAACAGGTCGACCACATCGTCAAGAAGGCGTCGGTCGCCGCCCTGGACCAGCACACGGAGCTGGCCCGGCTCGCCGTGGAGGAGACCGGACGCGGGGTCCTCGAGGACAAGGCGGCCAAGAACATGTTCGCGTGCGAGCACGTCACGCACAGCATGGGCCCGATGAAGACCGTCGGTGTCGTCGCCCGCGACGACACCGAGGACATGATCGAGGTGGCCGAGCCGGTCGGCGTGGTCTGCGCGATCACACCGGTCACCAACCCGACCTCCACCACCGTCTTCAAGGCACTCATGGCGCTGAAGACGCGCAACCCGATCGTGTTCGCCTTCCACCCCTCGGCCCAGCGGTGCAGCGCGGAGGCGGCCCGGATCGTACGGGACGCGGCCGTCGCCGCCGGCGCGCCGGAGCACTGCGTGCAGTGGATCGAGAGCCCGTCGATGGAGGCGACCGGCCTCCTGATGCGCCACCCCGGCGTCTCGCTGATCCTCGCCACGGGCGGCAACGCCATGGTCAGGGCCGCCTACTCGGCGGGCAAGCCCGCGCTGGGGGTCGGTGCGGGGAACGTGCCGGCTTACGTGCACAAGAGCGCGAAGCTGCGCCGGGCCGTCAACGACCTGGTGCTGTCGAAGTCCTTCGACAACGGCATGATCTGCGCCTCCGAACAGGCCGTCATCCTGGACGACGACGTCTACGACACGGCACTGGCCGAGTTCCGCACCCTGCACGCTCACGTGGCGACCGTCGAGGAGAAGGCGAAGCTGGAGGCCTTCCTGTTCCCGGCCGGCCGGGCCGGCGCGGGCTGCGAGCCCAGGGTCAACGCGGAGGCCGTCGGTCAGAGTCCGGCATGGATCGCCGGCCAGGCGGGCTTCACCGTCCCGGACGACACCTCGCTGATCCTCGTCGAGGCCGACCGGGTGGGCCCGGACGAGCCGCTGACCCGGGAGAAGCTCTGCCCGGTGCTCGCCGTGCTGCGCGCCGGCTCCGCGCAGCACGGGTTCGGCCTCGCCGCCGACATGGTCGCCTTCCATGGCCAGGGCCACACCGCGGTCATCCACACCGAGGACCCGGCGCTCGCGGAGGCATACGGCCGGCGCATGAAGACCGTACGGGTCATCGTCAACGCCCCGTCGTCCCAGGGAGCCATCGGCGGCCTCTACAACAACCTGCTGCCGTCGCTCACCCTGGGCTGCGGCTCCTGGGGGCACACCTCCGTGTCGGACAACGTCTCCGCCGTCCAGTTGCTGAACATCAAGCGGGTCAGCGCCCGCCGCAACAACCTGCAATGGTTCAAGATCCCGCCGAAGATCTACTTCGAGCCGCAGTCCCTGCGCTACCTGTCGTCCATGCCGGACGTCCACCGCGTCACGGTCGTCACCGACGCCACCATGACCCGGCTCGGCTTCGTCGACCGCGTCAGCCACGTCCTGCGGCGGCGCCACGAACCGGTCACCCTCCAGGTCATCGACAACGTCGAGCCGGAGCCGAGCATCGACTCCGTCCAACGCGGCGCCCAGCTCATGCGGGACTTCCGGCCGGACACCATCATCGCGCTCGGGGGCGGCTCACCGATGGACGCCGCCAAGGTGATGTGGCTGCTGTACGAGCACCCGGACATCGACTTCGCCGACATGCGGCAGAAGTTCTCCGACATCCGCAAGCGCGCGTTCCGTTTCCCGGTCCTCGGTACCCGGGCCCGCCTGGTGTGCGTGCCCACCACCTCCGGCACCGGCGCGGAGGTCACCCCCTTCGCGGTGATCTCCGACCCCGCCAGCGGCAAGAAGTACCCGCTCGCCGACTACGCGCTCACCCCGAGCGTGGCCATCGTGGACCCGCTGCTGACCGCGGACCTGCCCGGGGCGCTGGCGGCCGACAGCGGTTTCGACGCCCTCACCCACGCCGTCGAGGCGTATGTGTCCGTCTATGCCAACGACTTCACCGACGGCCTGGCCCTGCACGCGATCCGGCTGATCTTCGCCAACATCGAGGCGGCGGTGAACGACCGCAGGGACCGGCCCGACGCGCGGGAGAAGATGCACAACGCCGGCACGATCGCCGGCATGGCCTTCGGGAACGCGTTCCTCGGCATAGTCCACGCCATGTCGCACACCCTCGGCGCCACCTTCCACGTCGCCCACGGCCGCACCAACGCGGTCCTGCTGCCGCACGTGATCCGCTACAACGGCACCGTCCCCACGAAGCTCACGGGCTGGCCCAAGTACGAGGACTATCGCGCTCCCGAACGCTTCCAGGACATCGCCCGCGCCCTCGGCCTGCCCGCCTCCACCCCGCGGGAGGGCGTGGAGTCGCTGGCCCGTGCGGTGGAGCGGCTGCGCGACGCGGTGGGCATCGAGCCGTCGTTCCAGGCCCTCGGCATCGATGAGCGCATGTTCCTGGACGCCCTGCCGCAGCAGGCGCTGAACGCCTTCGAGGACCAGTGCGCGCCGGCGAACCCGCGCATGCCGATGCTCGCGGACATGCAGGAGATCATGCGCACGGCCTACTACGGGCCTGCGCAGGGCCGACCCGATGCGGACCAGGGCCGAACGGCCCTGGCGTGAAGCGCTCCGGTGCCGTTCCAATGGCCTGACCGGCTGTCCGCGGTTCCGAGCCCGGTGCCGCGGACAGGCACCACCAGGACGTGGAGGGACGACGCAGATGCCGTACCGGCACACCGGCCGTGACCACGGCCACAGGCCGCGCGGTCGCCTCGCTCGGCAGGGCCCGGCCGGGCCGCGCCGGAGCGTCGAGCTGGACAGCGACGAAGCCCTGCGGCTGCTGGGCGGTGTGTCCTTCGGACGGATCGTCTTCACCCGTCACGCGCTGCCGACCGTCCGCCCGGTCAACCACGTCCTGGACAACGGCGACATCGTCATCCGCACCCACGAGGGCGCGGCCCTGACCGCACGCGTCGGGCAGGCCGGCGGTCAGGGCGTCGTGGTCGCCTACGAGGCCGACGCCATCGATCCCGACACGCACCTCGGATGGAGCGTGGTGGTCACCGGTTACGCGCACCTGGTGACCGACGCGGAGGAACTGGCCCGCTACCAGGCACTGCTCAGCCCCTGGGTACACCACACCATGGACTACGCGGTGCGCATCCGTCCGGAGCTGGTGACCGGCGTGCGGCTCACCGCGGAGGGCGGGTCCGACGACGCCTGAGGGCGGTCCGACCGCAACCGAAGCCGGCCCTGCCACCGGGTCGTCTGTCAGTCGTGCGGGACCACCGCGACCGGTGCGGTGGCGTGGTGCAGCACCGCGTGGGTGACCGGGCCGGTCGACGCGCCGATGGGTGTCCGGCGCCGACGGTGACCGATCACGACCAGGGAAGCGTCGCGCGACGCTTCCACCAGGTGGGAGCCTGGCCTGCCGATCACGGCCTGCTCCGTGACCTCGACACCGGGGAACTCCTGCCGCCAGGGCTCCAGTGCCTCCGTCAGCCCACGCCGCATCTCGCCGGTGAGTTCGTCGTGCAGTTCGGCGTTGAGGTCGCCGCCGCTGTCGTAGTAGGGCAGTTCCGGGCTCCGGCCGAGCACGACGCGCAGCCCCGTGGCACGCTGCGAGGCCGCTTCGCAGGCGAACCCGACCACGGTGTCGTCCAAAGCGGCGGAGTTGAGACCCAGGACGACGTCGCGGAACGGTGCGGCCCCGGGTCCGGCCGCGCCCGGCCGGTGTTCGTCCTCCGGGCGCAGGCCGCCCCGCACGAGGACGACAGGACGTCGGCTGCCGGCGACGACCGCCCGGACGACGGATCCGCCCAGGAACCCGCCCACACCGCCCAGGCCGGGGGAACCCAGCACCAGCAGGTCGGATTCCCCCGCCGCCCCGAGCAGGGCGGGCACGGGTTCCTCGGTGACACGGTGGGTGGTGATCCGCAGGCCCGGGTGGCGCCGCGCGATCGTCGCCTCGGCCTCGCGAAGCATGTGGTCCGCCCAGCGCGCCCCCTCGTCCGGGCCGAGGGGCGGCTGGGGCACCCCGCCCGGGTCCGCGTACGTGTACGGTTCCGGGCCGACGGCGTGGACCAGGCGCAGTGGGGCGTCACGGAGCAGGGCTTCCCCGGCCGCCCATTCGGCGGCGCTCAGGCTCTCCGGCGACCCGTTCAGGCCTGCGGTGACGGTGCGGGACATCTCGGCCTCCTTGGAATGCACGACATCAGTGTCGAGGCCGCGCGCGTGGGGCAGGAGTGGCCGCAGGTCCCTGTGCGGGGACCGGGCGGCCCACGTACGACGGAGGCCGGCCCCTTCACCACGCCCGCAGCCCGTGCTCCCGGAACTGCTCGCGCACGCGTTCGGTCAGCTCCCGGCCGGGGACGGGCGTGTCGCGCAGCGGGAAGTCGAGTCCGAGGGCGTCGTACTTGTGGGCGCCGAGTTTGTGGAACGGCAGGACGTCCACCCGGTCGACGTTGCTCAGCCGGCCCAGGAAGGCGCCGAGACCGTCCACCGCGGGCGGGTCGTCGGTCCAGCCGGGGACGAGGACGTAGCGGATGTGGACGGGGACGCCCAGCCGGTCCAGGCGGGTGGCGAAGCTGAGCGTGGGAGCCAGCCGGCCGCCGGTGAGCTTTCGGTAGGTGGTGACGTCGAACGACTTGATGTCCAACAGCACCAGGTCCGTGTCGGCGAGGAGTCGGCCGGAGGCACGCTCGCCCAGGAAGCCGGAGGTGTCCAGCGCCGTGTGCAGTCCGGTCTCCTTGCAGCGGTGCAGCAGGGAGCCGGTGAACGCCGGCTGGAGCAGCGGCTCCCCTCCGGTGACGGTCACCCCTCCCCCCGCGGTGGTCAGGAAATCCCGGTACTTCTCGATCTCTCCCATGACCTCGTCCACCGAGGTCTCCCGCCCGTCACGCAGGTGCCAGGTGTCCGGATTGGCGCAGTACAGGCAGCGCAACGGGCAGCCGCTGACGAACAGGACGAACCGGGTCCCGGGACCGTCCACGCCGGTGGACAGGTCCCAGGAGTGCACCCGGCCGGTGACCGCCGACGCCGCCGTGGAGTTCACAGCGACCCGTGGAAAGTGCGGCTGATCACGTCGAGTTGCTGTTCACGCGTGAGTCGGACGAAGTTGACCGCGTAGCCGGAGACCCGGATGGCCAGTTCGGGGTACTTCTCCGGGTGTTCCATGGCGTCCTCGAGCGTCGCGCGGTTCAGTACGTTGACGTTCATGTGGAAACCACCGGAGGTCATGTACCCGTCGAGGATGCCGACGAGGTTCCCGGCGCGCTCCGCGGGGTCGTGGCCGAGTCCCTCGGGGGTGACGGTCGTGGTCAGGGAGATGCCGTCGCGGGCCTCCTCGTAGGGCAGCTTCGCCACGGAGAGGGCGGACGCGACGACTCCGTGCCGGTCCCGGCCGTTCATCGGGTTGGCCCCGGGGGCGAACGGCTGCCCCGCGCGCCGTCCGTCGGGGGTGTTGCCGGTGTGCTTGCCGTACACCACGTTCGAGGTGATCGTCAGCACCGACTGGGTGTGCTCGGCGTCGCGGTAGGTGGGGTGCCTGCGCACCTTGGCCATGAAGGCCGCCACCAGGTCGGCCGCGAGGCCGTCGACGCGGTCGTCGTTGTTGCCGTACGCCGGGTACTCGCCCTCGACCTGGTAGTCCACGGCGAGCCCGGTCTCGTCCCGGATCACCTTCACCCGGGCGTACCTGACCGCCGACAGGCTGTCCACGGCCACCGACAGACCGGCGATACCGCACGCCATGTAGCGGTGCACGGGATGGTTGTGCAGAGCCATCTCGATGCGCTCGTAGGCGTACTTGTCGTGCATGTAATGGATGACATTGAGCGTGTCGACGTACGTCCTCGCCAGCCAGTCCAGCGTCCGGTCGTACGCGGCCGACAGTTCCTCGTAGTCCAGGTACTCGCCCTGGAGCCGGGGTGTCTCCGGTGCGACCTGCTCACCGGTCATCTCGTCCCGGCCGCCGTTGATCGCGTACAGCAGCGCCTTGGCGAGGTTGACCCGCGCTCCGAAGAACTGCATCTGCCTGCCCACCGCCATCGCCGACACGCAGCAGGCGATCGCGGTGTCGTCACCGGTGCGCGGGCGCATCAGGTCGTCGGACTCGTACTGGATGGAGCTCGTGTCGATCGAGACCTGCGCGCAGAACCGCTTGAAGCCTTCGGGCAGCCGCGACGACCACAGCACCGTGAGGTTCGGCTCGGGTGCGGGTCCCAGGTTGTAGAGCGTCTGCAGGAAGCGGAAGGAGGTGCGGGTGACCAGTGTGCGGTCGTCGGTGCCGATGCCGCCGATCGACTCGGTCACCCACGTCGGGTCGCCGGAGAAGAGCTGGTCGTATTCGGGGGTGCGCAGGAAGCGTACGATCCGCAGCTTGATGACGAAGTCGTCGATCAGCTCCTGTGCCTGGGCCTCGTCGATGCGGCCGCCGTCCAGGTCGCGTTGGAGGTAGACGTCCAGGAAGGTCGAGGTGCGCCCCAGTGACATCGCGGCGCCGTTCTGCTCCTTCACGGCGGCCAGGAAACCGAGGTAGAGCCACTGCACGGCCTCATGGGCGGTGGACGCGGGACGGGTGACGTCACAGCCGTAGGAGGCGGCCATGCGGGCGAGCTCGCCCAACGCCCTTATCTGTTCGGCGAGTTCCTCGCGGTCACGGATGACCTCAGGGGAGGAAGGGCGGCTGTCCAGCAGGACCCGCTCGGCCCGCTTGGCCCCGATCAGCCGGTCGGTTCCGTACAGGGCGACGCGCCGGTAGTCGCCGATGATCCGGCCCCGGCCGTAGGCGTCCGGAAGCCCGGTGATGACGCCGGCCTTGCGGGCGGCCCGCATCTCAGGGGTGTACGCGTCGAAGACGCCGTCGTTGTGGGTCTTGCGGTACGTGCCGAAGACCTTGGTCACGAACGGGTCGGGCTCGTAGCCGTACGCCTTCAGACCGTTCTCGACCATGCGCAGCCCGCCGTTCGGCATGATCGCGCGCTTCAGCGGGGCGTCGGTCTGCAGCCCGACGATCAGCTCACGCTCCCTGTCGATGTAGCCGGGGGCGTGCGAGGTGATCGTCGACGGGATGGCGGTGTCCACGTCGAGGATGCCCTTGCGGCGCTCCTCGGCGAGCAGGGCGCTGACCTTGTGCCAGACGGCGAGCGTGCGCTCGGTCGGACCGGTCAGGAACTCCGGGCCGCCGTCGTACGGCGTGTAGTTGGCCTGGATGAAGTCGCGTACATCCATCCTCTCTCGCCAGCGCCGGCCGGTGAATCCACGCCAGGGCTCGGCGGGCGCGTCCACGTCTGGACGGGTTGCCACGGTCATCACTGCCTCCGCATCGTTCGCGACACCGCACACGGACGGTTCCGTGAGCGGCTCCGCTGACGATGCTCCTCGCGTGCCCCGGCGCTGGGCAGGGCCTGCGAGAACCCGTCACCGCGCCGTCCGGCCCCCACCGTTGGGCCGTTCGGTCCGGGTCGCGGACGCGGGATGCCCGGCGGTCAGACGAGGCGGTGCAGGCCGTACATCGTGCGGCCCCCGACGAGGTGGCGTCCGGTGACCAGTTCCGGCTCGATGCGCACGAAGACCTCGTCGGGCGAGGGAGCCCAGGGGCGGGGGCCGATCCGCTCCAGGCGTGCCGCATCGGCCGGATCCGTCACGACCTCGGCACGGCCGGTCACGACAACGCTCCAGCCGGAGTGCGTGTCCGCGTCGGCCGCGTCCGCCTCGAAGGCGACGACCGCTCCGTCGACCGCCCGGGCCAGCTCGGAGGCCGCCGACGTACGCAGCAGCACCGCTCCGCCGGCGTCCAGGCCGAAGGTGACCGGAACGACCGCGGGCAGCGCCTGGCGCGTGTAGACGACGCGGCCGATGGGAGCCGTCGCCAGCAGGCGCAGGCACTCCTGACGACCGAGTTCACGGAAACCATCGTTCGGATTCATGAGTCAGCCCGTCTTTCACCCGGTGGGGAATCACGCTCCATGCTGAGCCCGCCGACGGCCTCTGATGAGGGCCACGCGTCCCGACCCTGACCGGAAAACGGCCCGGGGAAACGTGGCGGCGAAGGGGGGCCGGACGGCCCTTCCGGCGCGCCCATGAGCCCGGATTTGCTGTGACCATGGCCAAAACGCTCATCACATCCGCGCCCCGCCACACCGAGCGTGCCGTCGGCGGGACAACCGTCGTGGAGCTGCGCGGTGAGATCGACATCCTCACGGCACCGTCTCTCGGGACGCGCCTGGACGATCTGACGGCCGTCGGTCTTCCCGACCTCGTGGTGGACCTGCGCGGCGTGTCCTTCATCGACTGCGCCGGTCTGGGGGTGCTGTGCCGGGCGCGGAACAGGGTCACGGAACGGCACGGTCGACTGCGCCTGGTCACGGAAAGCAACCGAAGTAAGCAGATTCTCCGCATTCTCCGTGGTGCGGGGCTGGATGGCGTGTTCGAGATGCACGACCACCTGCCCGGAGCCCTGGCTGCTGTACCGGACAGGCCCCCACTGCCGCAACGACTGGGAGACGCCCGGCCATGACCGGCCTCCTTCCACCGGCGGGCGGGCAGCGCCACCGCAGAAGCCGGGCGCTTGCCGGAGACCGCTGCGCTGAAGGTGGTGCTCGGCGGGGAGCGGCACGCGCAAGTGGCCGTGCCGATGGCCTGACCGACGAGGAGAGACGGCCATGACGGAACGGACGAGCGCGCGTGCGGCGCCGCCGCTGGACGACCTGGGTCGTCGTCTGGCCACCTCATCCGGTTGCCGAGCAACAGCACCGCGGCGATCGTCGGCTCGACCGAGACGGGCAGGGGGGCGCGACGCGGGTGCCGGCCACCGCACCGGCGCGGTTGATGCCCGTCGGCCGCGCCCCGGCCGACCTGCTCGAGTGGGTGAGGTGAGTACATGGGGGTGACCAGTTGCGCGGTTGGCAGCCGGCCGGCGGCGGCCATCCGCAGCAGGGTGGGGGTGGAGTAGGTGTCCATCAGCCCGGAACGAAGCCATGGGCCAGTCCGGTATCCCCCGTCGGCGGCCGAGACCATGCTCCGACGACGCCCGGGGGTAACGGCCGTGAGCCGCCCCGGCGCAGGCCACGACCTACATCTGTAGCGCCCCGACGTTCCCACGGCGGACTGCGCGCCGCCGGGACCAAGCGCGATGAGGTCCTGTATGCCGTGGCCGCGGCTACGGCGCTTGGCTGGTTCGTGAGGAACTGAGGCTCTCCGGCACCGGGGCTACTGTGACCAGGCTCGGCACGGTGACCGGATGGGGCATGGCGGTCTGGCTGGGCGCCACCTGTGTCCGTCGCTCAGAGCCATGGCCGAGGAGCGTGCACAGGGATGGCCGTTTCCCGGTCAACGGCTGTCCCGGAGAAGCCTTGAGCATCCAGCTCGGCACTCGAGAAGCGCCGCACAGTGTTCAGCGCTGCGGATCGCCCATCTCCGCGGTGAAGAGGACCGGGTCGCTGTCGAAGCCCCGGATCGTCTCGCGTATCCCCCACGCTCCTGTGGAGTCCCGGGTGAACTCGGCCACCGTCGCGGCCGTGGCATCGGCGACGCGGGCGAAGTCGTCGACGATCAACTGTCGGTACCCGTGGACAACGACCACACCCGCGTTTGAGATATCCCTGAAGGTGCGGGTCCGGCCGTTCTGGTGGATGGCCACACCGACCACCACGCGCCCGTACGCCGACGCCAGCCGGTCGAGTTCCAGGACCATCACCTCGACGAAACCGAAGCCCATACCCGTCTGACTGTGCCGGGCCATGTTGATGGTTCCGTCCGGCGAGCGGCTGTCGTAGTGCACGAGGTACACCGGTCGCCCGTAGGGATCGTCCACCGAGTAGGTCCCGGCGATGATGTCGAGATGCCGGGGCGCTTCCCCCAGCGGGCTCGGATCCCATTTGAGGCGCACCTCGACCTTGTCAAGCGCCTCGCTCGCACCGCTCACTCGCCGCTCCCCCTCGGATCCGCAGCAGGACTTCCCCTGCGATCAAGTATGCGCTCCTGACGGCACCTTGACGCACGCCCGGTTCTGGCCCACGGATGCCTGGCACTCACACAGCGGCAGGATCGTCCCCGGCGCGGTCCGTACCGATTCCTCGCTCAGAGCGTCGGGCTCCGGGGTGCCGTTCCACAGCAGGCTACGAACCCAGCTCGCGGCACGCCTCGCGCAGGTCGTCCGCGATCTCAGCCGGCTCCCTCGGTTGCGACTCTTGCGCACAGGAGTGCTCGCGCGAGGCTTCCACGGTGTACGGCAGCGGGATGGCGCCGCGCTCGACCGCTCGTCCGTAGGTGGTCAGTTGATCACTGCACTCCTGGAGTCCTTTGTCCGGTGGCAGCTCTGACACGTCCCCGCTCCTCTTGCGCCGGGCAGCCCTGGGGCCCGCATCCGTCTCCCCCGGCCAGGCGGTGCCTACGGCGTGCCGGAGATGTTCATAGCACCGAACCCGCATGACGAGGCCGGCTTCACGCTCCCGCGCCAGCATGTGTGTTTCCCATCACTCACGGAAACCCTGGGGACTTGGGCAACTCTTTACGGTTGTGGTGGATCAAGTCTGCGACGCATCCGTCATTCCTGCCCTGAGGTTCGCATGAAGCTTCGCCGTTCCCCGGCCCTCGCCGCTGCGACGGCCGCCATAGCGCCCGCCGTCCTGCTGACGGCTCCGTACGCGTACGCGTCGGATGACGAGCCCGGTTCCGGGTGCCGTTCGCGTACACCTCATAGGCGTTGCCCTGCTGCACCAGCACCCGGTTCCCGACTGCCGCCAGTGTCCGGTGGACGGTGCCGCCGGAGTAGGCCAGGACCCGCGACGGCCCGGTCGCCGAGGCCCCGGAGGCACTGACCGTCAGACGGGAGGAGAGCAACACGCCCGTACGGCGGGAGGAGTCGTCGGCCGTGTAGAGCGTGCCGCGGGACAGGGCAAGGGCGTCCAACCGGGCCGGACCGGCGGGGATCGTGACGGCGTCCCCGGCGGTGGCGGACACTCGCCCCCCGGTAGGGTCCGGACCGCCGCGTCGACGTCCGGACGGTACAGCGCGGCACGCATCCGGCCGTCGTCGCCCACCGAGATGTCACCGAACGTGCCGTTCAGGTCGGCGGCCGGGGCGGAGCCGTCGCGGGCCATGGCGTACAGCTCGTTGCCGTCTGCGCTCCACTCACACCAGGCCAGCGTGTCATCGCTGATCCACCGGGCCCGGTCGGTGGGCAGGGTGACGGTCACCGGGCCGTCCGAGGGGTCCGCCCTCCGCCACTCCGTCAGCTTCGCCCCGTCGACCACACCGACGCGGGTGGGCGTGAACTCCAGCCCCTGCGGTAGGGCGTCGCTGTCGGGCTCCGCCACGGTGACGGCCATCTTGTCGGCGAAGTCGACGTAGACGATCCGGTGCTCCCAGGACGGTGCGATCCGGCGGAGCACCAGCGCCCCGTGCGCGTCCGACGCCAGCACCGTGTACTGGGCGTCACCGGACAGCAGGGTGCGGTCGGCGGCGGAGGTGCGCAGCACCTGGCGGACCCGGTACTGGGAGTCGTCGTCGTAGTACGCCTGCTGGACGAGTACTCCGTCTCCCGCCTGGCCGCGGTACCGCTCGTCGCCCGCCGCGCCGGAGCTGTCGTAGGCGATGGCCAGCTCCTCCTGCCACCGCTGCCGAGGTGGCGCAGGGTGACGTGGTCGGCGAGGCCGCCGTTGGGGTTCGCGGAGGTGGCGACGGCCACGACGGAGTCCTGGACGGAGACGGCGTCGACCGGGACGCTTTCGTCGGTGTCGGCCAGCACACCGAGGTCCTGCGGGGTGCCACCGGACTGCGACAGCCAGCCGTGGGCGCGGGTTCCGGCGGCCGGCTGCTGGCTCCAGACGACCGCCTGCCCGGAGCCGGACACCTGGCCGACGGCCAGCACACTCGTGGTGCGGGCGGGCAGCTCGGTGGTCACCCCGGCGGTGGCCGCGGCAACGGGCGACAGGGTCACAGTGCCTACGACGGTCAGCGCCGCGGTCAAGGTCAGACAAGGGAGGAGGAGACGTCAGTACGACGGCATGAATCGGTTCCTCTCACAGATGAGGGCCGCAGTATCACATGATCGTCGAACGCCTGTTCAAGCCGTGTCGGCCCGCACGCGGATGCTCATCACGTCGTTCACATCCATTCGGGGGAGATTCACCCAGCGGCCGTGTTGGCACCGGTTGCCGCGCGGTCGCCGCCCGCTTTGACGTTTCCTTGACGGCCAGCTGATGCGCCCCTGCTGACTTCCTGACGTAGTGTTGACGCCGGTGTGCCGGGAAGTCTGGTCGGCGAGGTCCCTCCTGTTTCTCCGATGAGAGGTCTTCGCGTGCCGGCCATCACTGGATCCGCCGTTACATCGGCGACCGATGTCTCCCCGCACGGACGCACACCGCGCCGTTCCGTGCTCTTCTTCGCGTTCGCCTTCGCCGTGATCGCCGATCCGGTGTCCTCCGTCGCCTACGCGATCGAGGCGGCGCTGCGGGCGCTGCACGGGGACCTGGCGCTGTTGCTGCCGACGATGAGCCTGGTGATCGGGCTGGTCGTCGTGGTCACGGCCAACTACTGGCAGCTCGTGCGCCGCTTCCCCAAGGGCGGCGGTGCCGCCGCGGCGGCGGCACGGGCGTTCGGGCCACGCTGGACGTTCCTGCCGATAGGCGCGCTGGTGGTCGACTTCGTCCTCACGATCGGCATCTCGATCGCGGCGGCGTCGAGTGCGGTGATCGCCCTGTTCCCGGGCCTGGCGGCCTTCCGCGTCCCGCTGGCCCTCGTTCTGCTGCTCGTGGTGGCCGGCCTGACCTGGTTCGGCCACGGTGGGCGACTGCTGTTCGCCGTCATGACGGTGGCTTTCGTAGCCGTTTCCGTGGCGGTCCTCGTGCTCGGTTTCGCCGCGCCCCACACCACGGGCCACGCGGTTGCCTCGCACGATCCTGGTCGTCCGGCGATGCTCGCCGTGGTGCTGGCCTTCCCGGTCGCCATGGCCCTGGCCACCGGTGTCGAGGCGCCGTCCACCGCGATCGCCCAGCTCGGCCAGCTCGACGACACGCACCGCCGACGCTTCGGCCGCGGCACGCTGGCCCTGCTCGTGGTGATCGTCGGCGGCCTCACGTTCGCGCTGACCGCGCTCGCCGTCCAGCTGCACATCGGCATCCCGGGCGCCGACTCCACGCAGATCGCCGACATCGCCCACGCCGCAGCCGGACCGGGCTGGCTCTACGGCGCCTTCCAGCTCACCAGCTCGCTGCTGCTGCTCGCCGCCGCCAGCTCCTCATTCCAGGCCGACCCCGGACTGCTGAAGGCCCTGGCCGGCAGTCCCGAGCAGCCGGGCGTGCTGCCGCCGGTGCTCGGCCGGACCAACCGCCACCACACCCCGTACTGGTCCGTGGTGGTCTACCTGGCGGCCGCCGCGGTCATCATCGTCGCGGCAGCAGGACAGGAGCAGGAGCTCGTCCTCTTCTACGCGGTCGCCGTCTTCGTCAGCTTCCTGGTGGGCCTGCTCGCCATGACCCGCTTCGCCCGCGGCGAGGGCAAGACCTCGCTGGCCTGGGTCAACGGCATCGCCGCTGCGGCTGTGGCGTTCACCCTCGTGGTGAACCTGCTGCGCGGCTGGCCGGTGCTGTCGATGGTGGCCACGCTCCTCATCGCCGCCGGCCTGTACGTCCGCTGGAACCGGGCCGCACGGCCCACGGGCATCGAGGACGTCGAGGCGCAGGCAGAAGCGGGCTGATCAGGAGACGGTCTCCGAGGAAGTGGCGGGTGGGGCCGCCGCGCCACCGCACGGGGCGTCCATGCGCTCCCGCGCATATGTCACCCCCCCCCCGCAGGCGTACCGGGGCCGGGTTTCGGCACCAGGCGGAGCGTCGGCGTCGGCCCTGCCGGTGCGCCTACGGAACCACGGCCCTGGAGAGATCGCGGGCCTGCGGCGAACGGCCCGCCACGGGGACCGCGAGAACCATGGTGAGGCCCCCGCCTGGAGTGTCTTCAGCGGCGAGGGTGCCGTCCATGGCCTCGGCGAAGCCTCGTGCGACGGCGAGGCCGAGCCCCACTGGGCTGATGGCCTGCTTGTCGCCAGTCAGCGTGGTGATGGTGTGGATGTCGCCGCAGTTCTGGATCGCGCCGCACGCGATCAGGACGACGGCCGCGACAACGGAGAGGGGTACCAGGATCCGGACGGTGCCGCGCACCAGGTCGGCCCAGAAGTTCCCCAGGTCGCCGGGGCGCGTGGGGGTCCTCCGCGCGAGCGAAGCCGAGCGTGGGGGGAGGGCGAAACCACGCACCAGCGCCACCGCGACCGCGATACCGACGGCCGCGGAGACGAAGTTCTGCACCGCCAGGCCCATCGTCTGGGCGACATGGCTCATCGCCGTCTCGCCCGAGTACGACTGCCAGTTCATGTTGGACACGAAGGAGGCGGCCGTGTTGAACGCCTGGTCGGCGCTGATCGGCTTGAAGCCGAGCGAGAGCGGCAGCTTGTCCTGCACCCGCTGGAGCAAGTAGAGGAACAGCACGCTCACCGCGGAGAAGAACAGCACTCCGCGCAGGTAGGCGGGCCAGCGCATCTCGGCGTCCGGGCTCGCGCCCACGCACCGGTATATCCACTTCTCGACGCGCAGGTGCTTCTTCGACTGGAAGACGCCGGCCATGTAATCGACGAGCGGGCGGCGCACCAGGTCGAGCGCGCCGATCAGGGCGAACCACCAGGAGCACGTCAGCAGTTGCTGAACTCATGTCGGCGGCTCAGAACCTCTCCGGGAAGACGAGGGCGAGGACGAGATAGCCCAGCAGGGCGACGGCCACGACAAGTCCCACGACGTTTTCAGCGGTCACAGCCTGCCCACCCCCCTGGCGACGAGAGCAGCTCCTGGATGAGGTTCGAAGACAATCGGCCCCCTCCAGCGAACACGCCGCTCGGCTGGTTCTCGCTGCTCTTAACGCCCCCCGTACGCCGGCACCGGCGGCTTTGACGGATCTCTTACGACCGCTGCGGGCTCTGGACCGGCCGGCCGTACGGGCACCCGGCGGGACCCGACGGGTGCGGGTCGCCTGCCCGCTTCATGGCTCGGCATGGGACGCGCGCTCGCGGAGCGCGCCGAGCGTGACACGGTCCGGGCGGTCGTTCCGGGCTCGGACTCGGAGACGGTCCGTCCGAGGCCGTCAGAACTTTCCGGGGAACTTGATCGCCAGGATGAGGTATCCGACCAGGCAGACCGCGACGATCAACCCCACGATGTGTGCGGCGTTCACCGATACTCAGCTCCTCGCGCTCCCCGGCCACCTTCTGTGATGTGCCGCGCCGGGACCATTCCCTCAGGGAAGCGGTTCGGCGGTCACCGTGCAAACGTTTTGGCAGGACTCTGACGCGCGCGACCGTCCCGGCCGGTGGCCCCGGCCCGGCAGCCGCCCCGCAGCTGCACGACGGTGGGCGCGGCAAACACGAGGCGTAGGGACGGCGGCGGAATGGGCACGCGGTGGCGGGCGTGTTCCGCATGGCGCGGACCCGCCGGAGTACGTCCGGGCCGTCAGGCGAGGGCGAAGTAGCGGAGCCACACGTAGGCCAGGGCGATGGTCACCGTGGCGGCCGTGACGACGAGGCCGTACTTGGTGAACTGCCAGAAGGAGATGGGCTGCCTGTTGCGCTCGGCGATGCCGAGAACGACGACGTTGGCGCTGGCGCCGATGGCGGTGGCGTTGCCGCCGAGGTCGGCCCCCAGGGCGAGCGCCCACCACAGGACGTGGCCGGAGGAGCCGCCCATGTCGCGGACCAGGTCGCTGGTGATGGGTGCCATGGTGGCGACGTAGGGGATGTTGTCGACGATCCCGGACAGCACCGCGGAGCCGCCGAGCAGGGTCATCGAGCCGCCCAGTTGGTTGTTGCCGATGGCCTTGGCGAGCTGCTTCGAGATCTCGCCGACGACGCCCGTGTCGATGAGGCCGCCGATCATGACGAACAGGCCGGCGAAGAAGGCCAGCGTGGGCCACTCCACCTCGGCGAGCACGTCGGGGGTCTCCACCGACGACAGGGCGACCAGGAGCCCGGCGCCCAGGAGGGCCACGATGCTGGGCTCGTAGTGCAGGACCGGGTGCAGGACGAAGCCGGCCACCACCAGGGTCAGCACGATCAAGCCCTGGACCAGCAGGCGGGGATCACTGATGGCTTCGCGCTCCTCCAGCGCCATGATCTCCGTCGCGCGGTCCTCGTCGTAGACGAACGTCTTGCGGAACATCACCCGGCACAGCAGCAGGAGGACGACGACCAGGACGGCAGCCAGCGGGGCGAGGTGCACGAGGAAGTCGTTGAAGGTCAGGCCGGCCCGGCTGGCGATGATGATGTTCGGCGGGTCGCCGACCAGGGTCGCCGTGCCGCCGATGTTCGACGCGAACACCTCGGCGATCAGGAACGGGGCGGCGGGCAGGGCCAGTCGCTCGCACACCAGCAGGGTCACCGGGGCGATCAGCAGTACCGTCGTCACGTTGTCCAGCAGGGCCGAGGCCAGTGCGGTGATGACGACGAGCATGGCCATGACCCGGAAGGGCTTGGCACGGGCGCGCTTGACCGCCCAGATGGCCAGGTACTCGAACATGCCGGTCTTCTTCAGCACCCCGACGATCATCATCATGCCCATGAGCAGGAAGATGACGTTCCAGTCGATGCCGGAGTCCTCGGAGTAGAACGCCGAGACGTCGTCGGTCGCGCCGATCGCCAGCATGAGTCCCGCGCCGCCGAGGGCCACGGCAACGCGGTGGATCTTCTCGCTGATGATGAGGGCGTAGGCGCCGACGAACACGACGATCGCCGCCCAGCTGTGCCAGTCGTTCACGGTCCTCCGGTCGGTCGCTCAGTCGGTCCGGGTGCCCTGCGGGGTGGCCGGGGCACGGTTGTGGTCGTCGTCCGGGATGCCGACGAGGTCCTCCACGTCGAACATGCGGGCGATCGGTACGTCGGTGGAGCTGTGGGCGATAATCGAGAAGGCGATGCACACCGCGATCAGCGTGTACGCCTCGTGCGCCTGCGGGATGCCGGACTGGAGCACCAGCAGGCCGTAGACCACGGACGCGAAGCCCTTCGGGCCGAACCAGGCCGCGGTGAGCTTCTCCCGCCGGGTGAAGCGGGTGCCGACCAGGGAGATCAGCAGCGACGCGGGACGGATCAGCACGATGGCCAGCACCACCGCCGCGTATCCGCCCAGCGACAGGTCGCCGAAGAGGCCGGGCGTGAGCAGCGCGCCGAACACCAGGAGTGCCGCGAACTTCGCCAGCTCCGCCAGCGCCTCGCCGAGCGGTTCGAACGCCTCCTTGGCCTCCGGGGAGACGGCGGCCAGCACCGCTCCGGCGGAGAACGCCGCGAGGTAGGGGTTGGCGTGGGTGAGGTGGCAGGTGGCGTACAGGATGATGCCGGTGGCCAGGGGCAGCAGGGGCTGGAGCTTGGGCTCGGCGCCCAGCAGCCGGAACCGCACCAGCCAGTTGACGAGCAGCGGCAGCACCACGCCGAACACGAGGCCGAGCAGCAGCTCCAGGGCGATCTTCCCGAACGACGCCTCGTCCGCGTGTCCGGCGGCGGGTCCCGCGGCTGCGATCAGCAGCAGCACCACCGGCAGGGCGAGACCGTCGTTGACCCCGCTCTCCACGTTCAGCAGCTCACGCAGCTTGACCGGCACCTCCTTGCGGCCCACGATCGCCGAGGCGAACACCGGGTCCGTCGGCGCCAGCACCGCACCGACCAGGAACGACGTCGTCCAGTCGAGGCCCGCCAGGAAATGGGTGAGCGGCGCCATGAACACGAACGCCAGCGGCATGCCGAGGCCCAGCACGCGGGCCGGGTTGCGCCAGTTCGCCCGCAGTTTGGCGAACGAGACGTGCATGCCGTCGGTGAACAGCACGGCGAAGAGGGCCAGGTCGGCCGTGACGGAGACGATCTCGCTGTCCGGCGTGATGTGGATCAGCCCGAGGAAGCCGTCGCTGACCAGGGCCCCGCCGATGAGGAAGAGAAAGGACGTGGAGAGCACGGTACGGGCCGCCAGGCCCGACAACAGCACCGCCACCAGCAGCGCGACACCGAACACCACCACCAGCACCATGACGGGTCCCCGATCGGAAAGAGAGTTCTCCTCGTTTCGCCGACCAGACTTCCCGGCACACCGCAGGGAACTTTACATGTCCTTGACGCGTCTCTCACAGGCTTCCTGCGGGCACGTCGGAACACCCTTCGCTGCCGGTCTCCGGCAACGAACCCACTCCGGTCTCAGCCGGCGGTCACCGCGAGCAGGCGCTCCAGCAGGTGTGAGGCGGTGATCACGCCGAGCAGGCGGGTACCCGAGGCGTCCTTCTCCACCACGGCCACCAGCGGGCTGCGCAGCTGTGCCATCTGCGCGGCGATCTCCAACGCGGTGTCGTCGGGCGCGGCGACAACCGGGGCCGGAGTCCTCTTCGACAGGCAGTCGCGTACCTTGCGGCCGGCCAGTGCCTCGCAGAGCCGGTCGGCATGGCGCTCGTCGACGACTGCGGCCAGTGCCGGGTCGTCGATGACGTACTCCGGGACCAGGACCTTGACCATCTGGGAGGCGGGCAGGATCGCCTTCGGCGCGGCGCTGCCGTCCACGACCAGCAGCGCGGGCAACCGGTGCTCGACCATCAGCCGCGCGGCGTCCAGGGCATCGCTGTCGAGGCCGACCGTCTCGTACTCCACCGCCAAGTCACGCGCTCGCACAACCGGCTCCTCTTCCCCGTCGTCGCGCCCCTCGGGCGGCCGTCCTCCGAGACACTGCACCCGTACGGGCACGATACCGCCGGGCCGCTCACAGAGCGCCGCCCACCGAGGGTCGTCTGGCCCCCCGCCCGCGAAGAGACGTGTCGCGGTAGGCGCAGGTCTCACGCGCGCCGCGCGTGGCGCAGCCTTGATCAGCAGGCTCGTCGTCCACGCGGTGGCCCGGCACGTCGCCGGGCACGATCCTGCGGCCCGCGGCCGAGACCGAACGGTGCCCCCAGGGGTGCTCCTCTGTCCTGGCATGGCTGGGACCGATAGTGTGCAAAGAGCGCGTCAAGAGATGCGGGGTGTGCCGGGAAGTCTGGTCGGCGAACAAGGGGCCGTACGCCCACACGTCGATGCCCCGGAGGTCTCACATGCCTGCTGCCCCGCGTGAGCGTTCCGTCTTCCTCGCGCTGCTGCCCTGGCCGGAGCGCATGCAGCTGGCCCGGGCTCTGCGCACGGAAACGGTCGGCGGGCTGGTGCTGCTGGTGGCTGCCGTGGTGGCGCTGGCATGGGCGAACACCCCGTTCAGTGGTGCGTACGAGCAGATACGCGACTTCCGCTTCGGCATACCGGCGCTCGGTCTGAACCTGTCGGTGGGGCACTGGACCGCGGACGGACTGTTGACCGTCTTCTTCCTGGTCGCCGGGATCGAGCTGAAGCGTGAACTCGTGGTCGGCGAGCTGCGGACCCCCGCCACCGCCGCGCTGCCCGTGGTCGCCGCCGGGTGCGGTATGGCGGTGCCGGCCGCCCTCTACATCGCCACCAGCGGCATCGGCGGCGGTTCCCGGGCAGGCTGGGCGGTGCCGATGGCCACCGACATCGCCTTCGCGCTCGCCGTCCTCGCGGTGCTCTCCACCCACCTGCCCTCCGCCCTCAGGGCCTTCCTGTTGACCATGGCCGTAGTCGATGATCTCGGCGCCATCCTGGTGATCGCCGTGTTCTTCACCGCCGGCCTGGACCCGCCGGCGCTCTGCGGGGCGCTGGCCGGGCTGGTGGTTTTCCACCTGCTCCAACGGTTCAGGGTGACCGGCTGGTGGTGGTACGTGCCGCTGGGAGTGGCGATCTGGGCCCTGATGTACAACGGCGGGGTGCACGCCACGGTGGTCGGCGTGGCGATGGGCATGATCCTGCGCACCATCCGCGACCACGAGGAGGAGGCATCGCCCGGGGAACGTACGGAGCATCTGCTGCGGCCTGTCTCAGCCGGTGTGGCCGTTCCCCTGTTCGCCCTGTTCGCCGCCGGTATGAGCATCTCGGCCGCCTCGCTCGGCGAGGTGTTCACCCGTCCCGAGCCGCTGGGCGTGGTGCTCGGCCTGGTCCTGGGCAAGACGGTGGGAATCTTCGGCGGCACCTGTCTGGCGGCCCGGTTCACGCGCGCCCGGCTGAACCCTGACCTGGCCTGGGCGGACGTGCTGGCCGTGGCGGTCCTGGCCGGGATCGGCTTCACCGTCGCCCTCCTGATCGGCGAGCTCGCCTTCCCCGACCCGGCCCACGCCGAGCACATCAAGGCCGCCGTCCTGCTTGGCTCACTCATCGCCGCCGCGGCGGCCGCGCTGCTGATCAGGCGTCGCAACGGTGTCTACCGCCGCCTGTGGGAGACGGAGACCCGAGACGACGACGCAGACGGGATCCCCGACGTCTACCAGCAGGCCGGCCGCGGGCGCGACGGTGCCGGCAGCGGAGACTCAGGGGAGGCACGTCGTACGTCCTGCCGTGCCCCGGCTTCCCCGTCCTGGTCACCGGCCTTGCCACCGTGACGACCGGCCCGGTCGTGGCCGCCGCCGGCCGCCACAGCCGACCCCACCCGCCCCGCCCCCACGACAGGAGCGCCTGCACCCGTGATCTGGCACTCGACCGGCCTCGCCGTCTTCTCCCTCACCCTGCTCCCGGCCGGTCTGGCCCTGCTGACCGGCCGGACACCGCACCGCCTGCACGCCCGCCCGGTGCCTGCACGCCCGCTTGGCTGGGCTCTGCTGTGCCTGTGGGCCGCAGCCCCGCTCAACACGATCCCGCGCCTTGCCGACGCCCCACCCGCGATCACCCTGGCAGCGACGGCTGTCGCCGGCGCGGGAGCCTTCGCCGGATGCGCTCTGGCGGTTGGCGCGACCCTCCGGGCCTCGAAGGCGGCGTCGTGACGTACACGCGCCGCCGTTGGCGCTCCGTCTGGTCGGTCACCGCCTGGTGGGTGGTACTGGCCGTCGTCCTGTGCCTCTTGGGCAAGGCCCTGGACCAGCCCGCTTCCCTCACGGCGTGCGCGGCCTCCGCCGCTGTGCTGGTCGCCGTCGGCGAGGTCGGCGAAGGACTGCGCCGGCGCTTGAGAGCCGCCGTCGCGCGCCGTGACCCCGAGCGCCGTCACGGCTGTTCCGGGTGTCCGGCGGCGTGCCGTCCCCGCGGAGTGGCGAGCAGTGTGCGGGGGTCGGCTGCGCGGGTGATGGCGGTCTCGACCGCGGAGACGCGGTCGGCGAGGAGGCCGAGGGCGGCGACCGCGCGGACGAGCGCAGCGAGATGGGGATCCCCCGGGCCGAAGGCTGGGGAAAGGCCATCCTGCTCGGGGCCGCCGAGGGTCTGCGTCCGGACGTACGCCGCCTTCAGCTCCGCCCAGCGCCTTTCCTGGGCCGGGGTGAGGGTCCCGCGCAGTTCGCCCAGTTTGAGCAGGTTGGCCTCGGCGCCCCCGGTCAGCGTCTGGGCCTCGGCGGTGAAGTGGTCGTCGATGACGGCCGAGACCTCGGTGTCGTTCATGACCGGCCGGATGCGCTGGGCGATCCTGTTCATGGTGCGGTACGAGCCCTGGAGCCGGAACGGCGGCTCGGTGCGGGTGGCGCCGGACTGTGCCGCGGAGGCGATGTAGGCGGTGTTCACCGCGAGGACCGTCTCGCGCACCCGCAGCAGGTGGCGCAGCACCGCCAGGATCTGTTCCAGCTCGGGGGCCCCGTAGGGTTGGGCCAGCCGGTCCGCGCGGGCCGTGGGGTCCCCCTCGGCGAGGCGGACGAACAGCTCCAGGTCGGCGCGGTCTCGCCCGGCGAGCGGGGCGACCACCGGGTTGGAGGTGAGCGCGTTCTCCAGGAAGCTTTCCGCGAAGGCCGCCTCCTTGCCGGTGAGGACGTCGCCGAGGTTCCACACGTCGGCGCGGTTGGCGAGCATGTCGGGCACCTGGAAGCGGGCCCCGGACCCGGTGTAGGGGTTGCCGGCCATGCAGACGGCGAAGCGCTTGCCGCGCAGGTCGTAGGTGCGTGGTTCGCCGTTCCACACGCCGTCGACGCGACGGGTGGCGTCGCACAGCGGGATGAACTTCTGGAGCAGTTCCGGGGACGTGTGCTGGATGTCGTCCAGGTAGAGGAGGGTGTTGTTGCCGGCCGCGAGCGCGAAGTTGATCTTCTCGATCTCCTGGCGGGAGGTGGCGTTCGGGGCTCCGGCCGGATCGAGCGAGGTGACGGAGTGGCCGAGGGCCGGGCCGCTGACCTTCACCAGCATCAGGCCCAGCCGGTCGGCGACGTACTCGATCAGCGTCGTCTTGCCGTATCCGGGCGGCGAGACGAGCAGCAGCAGTCCGCCTGTGTCAGTGCGCTTGGTCTCGCCCGCGGTGCCGAGCTGCTTGGCGAGGCTGTCGCCGACCAGGGGCAGGTACACCTCGTCGACGAGGCGGCCCCGCACGAACGAGGCCAGAGGGCGCGGGCGGTGGTCGTCCAGCCGCAGCCGAGCGCGCTCGGCCGCCACCAGGGCGGTGCGCCGGCGCTGGTGGGCGCGGAAGGCCGGAACGTCCCGGTCGGCGAACCGCCGGGTACGGGCGAGGAACTCGTCGACGCGCAGGACGAGGCGCCGGTCCATGACACGCGGGTGCGTGCCGAGCAGTCCCTCGACGACCGTGGCCGGTGCGGCGTCCGACACGTGGCGGGGCAGGCCGGGGCACAGCTCGGCGGCAACCGCCTCGGCCAGGTCGCCGGGTGTGACGTCCAGTCCGGTGGCGGTGACGTACGCCGAGAGCCACGCCTCGGCGAGCTGGCGGCGGGCGGCCAGGTCGTCCACCGCCGCAAGGTCCTCGTCGAAGGCCGAGCCGTCCACCGCTCGCCGGAACGTGTCCAGCAGGGCTCGGGTGGTGGAGGCGAGGACGAAGCCGTCGGGGCCGGTCGTCAGTTCCTCGACGAGGTACGCGGCCGCGGCGTGGTCGTGCTCGCCGCCGATGGCGCCGGCCAGCTCCCGCCGGAGGTCGGCGATGGCGGGCGCGAAGCCGAAGGTGTCCCGGGCGCGGGCCAGGGACACCGCGCGCCGGGTCCACGCGCCCCGCTGGTCCGCGGTGGTGCCGTGGACCCAGAACAGCTGCGCGGCGGCCCGCGCCGCGGGTTCGTACCGCAGCAGGCCCGCCCGCTCGTACAGGGGCAGCAGGGCGGTGAGGATCAGCGTCGCGTCGTGGTCGTGGACGCCCCGCTCATACCCCTCGTCGTACGACTCCTGCGCCGCCGCGCTCACGAGCGCGGGCAGGTCGCCGGCCTCCGCGAGGGCGGCCGCGCCGTGCTCGCGCAGGAGGCGGGCGGCGAGGTGTTCGGCGCGGTACACCTGCGGCGACTCGGACGGCAGGTGCCGGTCGGCGTACGCGCGGGCGTCGGCGAGGCCCGGCTCGGCGACCGGGGAGCGGTAGTCGGTGCCGGTCAGGGCGAAGGCGAGGCCGTCGCCGTGCGGCACGAGGGTGAGGTCGAGGGGCTGGGTGGTGACGGCGAAACGGTGGGCGCCCAGGCGGATCGTGCGGCCGTCGTCGCCGTACAGCTCGGCTCGGTCGCGCAGCGCGCGGGCCACCTCCTGGCGGGCGGCCTTCAGTCGGCCGTCCAGTTCCTCCGCGCGGACGCTCTCGCCGAGTGCGCGCAGTTCGCCGGTGGTTCGGCGGACCCTGGCGACCATGGGGTCGGAGGCGAAGTAGGTGCTGACCGCGTCGGCGTCCGCGAGCGTGGCGGCGCGCCGGGTGATCGCCGCCATGACGCGGCCGGCCGCGTCCGCGAGCTGCTCGGCGCGGCGTGCCCGGGTGTCGAGGAGGTTCTGCTTGCGCGCGGAGAACGCCTCGTACACCTCCGCGCGCCGGTCGGCGAGCTCCCCCAGGAAGTCGTCGAACTCGGCGAAGCGTGACTCCAGGCCCTCCAGCCGGGTCAGTACGAAGCCCAGTTGCTCGTCGCACTCCTCGGGCGTGCCGGCGGCCGCGAGTGCGCCGGTGATGTTCTGGCCGAGCAGGGCGAACTCGGCGGCGAACTCGGCGCGCCCCTCGCTGTCGCGCAGGGTGCGGCGCCGGGCGTCGAGGACCGCGCGGGCCCGGTTGACGCCGCCGAGCACCTCGGCGGTGCGTGAGAGGACCGACGTACGCACGGTCGCGTCGGCGATGTCGAGGCCGGAGACGACCTCGGTGACCGTGCGCAGCTGGTCGGCGAGGTCGTCGAGCCGGGCCTCCAGGGGTGCCGCCTGGACCAGCGCGGTGATCGACTCGGTCTCGGTGACGAGTTGTTCGAGGTCCTGGTGGTGCCGGGCGAAGGCGTCCTCGCGGTCCAGGAAGGCGACGGCCCGCTGCCCGAAGGCGGCGAGATCGGCGTCCGCCCGGTCGGCGAGGCCGGCGATGCGGGTCGAGTCGGCGTACCGCATGTCCTTCAGGGTGAGCAGATGCCCTTGGGCACGCCGGAGTTCGGTGAGCCCGCTCACCCAGGCGGACGCGTCGCGCGGGCTCTCACCGTGCAGCCGCCGTACCACCGCCGCCAGCCCTTCGGCGGCCTCGTCGACCGCGTCGGTCGCCTGCCGTGTCAGGGCGCGGACGGTCTCGAACTCGGCCAGCACCTGTTCGGCCGTCTCCCGGACCGCGTCCAGCGGGGTGCGCAGGTCACCGAGGTCGGCTTCGCCCAGCCAGTGGTGGGTGTCCGCCGCACGGACGCAGGCCGTGGCCAGATTCGCGTACATCGCGCTCGTCGGGGTCGTCTCCGTGACCGCGCGGGCCAGGGACAGGCAGTCGGCGATACCGCGGACGAGGTCGGCGTTGCCCACGCGGGCCAGCGCGCCCTCGCCCAAGGGCCGGGCGGCGGCGTGGGTGTCGGAGACGTAGGGGGAGGCCCACATCTGGAGCGGGTGCACACGGGCCGGCTCGCCGCCGTCCGCGGTCAGCACCACCAGGGTGCCGTCGTCGAACCGCGCCCAGCCCGCGCACGACAGCGGTGTCGCCACCTCCTTGCGGATGGTGTTGTACGACAGCAGCAGGCTGCGCGCCCGGGTCCGGGAGCGGAATGCGTACAGCACGTCCTCGCCGTACGGCGAGCGCAGCTCGGTCTCGAACTCCAGCCCCGTGGTGTCGAGATCGAACGTCTTGCTCGTCCCCGTGGCGAGGCAGTAGCCGCCGGGGAAGACGATGCCCTGGTCGTCGGGCAGCCGGCGGCACGCCTGCCCGATGCCGTCCAGACGGACGACCGTCCTGGTGAGGGTGTTGAAGACCAGGTACCGCTCCGTGTCCTCCTTGTAGGGCAGGATCCGCAGCACGATCAGGGCGCCCACGCGCGCGTGGGCGATCCCGGCGTCGGCGAGGGACTGAAGGGGCTCGTCCACGGGCTCGCCGTACAGCTCGGCGTACGGCTGGTCGTCGCCGTCGTCCGCGCACACCGTCAGGGTGCCGCCGACGGTCGACACGAGGACCCCTCCCCGGACCCGCACGTACGGGCGCGGCCCGAGGACGTGGTCCTCCCGGGTGGCCTCGGTCCAGTCGAAGTCGTGGGAGGGCGGGAACACGTCGTCGCGTTCGCCACGCGCGTCGAGGAACGTGGCCCGTCCGTCCGCGGTGAGCGCCCAGCGCAGCACCCGGACGTCGTCGGCCTTCTCTCCGGTCTGGAAGACGGCCAGCAGCCGGTCGCCGGCATGGCGGAGCCTGAGCAGCCGGGCGTGCCGGTAGTAGCGGTGCAGAGCGGTGAACTCCCGGACGAACTCCGGGTCGTCGAGCAGGCCGGGGACGGTGTCCTCCGGCAGCGGGTTCAGCTCGCGGTCGTGGAGGGCGAGGACGTCGCCGACGGACCGCTCCGCGCGCAGGCCGACGGCATCGCTGCTGCCGAAGAACAGACGGTCACCGACGGACACCAGGTCACGGAGCACCGCCGCATGCTCCGTGCGCCGGCGCTCGGTGCCGCTCAGCTCCAGTCGGACCGAGCCGAACTCCTCGGTGCGGCGGGCGTCCAGTGTCTCGGCGCGGCGGGCGAGTTCGGCTGCCTGTGCGCTGAGCCGGTCGCGCAGCACCTCGTACGTGCCGGCGTCGACGGCGTCGTACGAATCCGTCTCCAGGACGGTTGCCATGGCTCGTGCGTTCCTTCCCTCGGGCGTGGTGCCGGAGCTGCCGTCCCCTGTGCGGCAGCTCCGGCACCACGGGTCATCAGGCTCGGACCGTGCCGTTGAGCGCGGTGAGCGGGGTGTCGGCGAGGCCCAGCTCGCCCGCCCTGTCGAGCAGTTGCTTCAGCTGCCCGGCGTTCGGGCCGCCACTGTTCATGAGCTTCATCAACACGGCGGACACGGTGAGGTTCTGCACGTCGGCCGTGGAGACCGAGCCGAGGATGCGGCCGAGGTCGTCGGTGAAGCTCGACGTGCCGTCCAGCCAGGGCCTGGCCAGCGTCTGCGCGGTCTCGGAGTGCTGCACGAAGGCGTCGACGCCCTTGCCGAGCGCAATCGAGCCAACCAGCTTGTCGAAGAAGACGGACTCCCCGCCGACGATGTCGATGTCGGCGTTCTCCAGGCCAGTGGCGAGCACCGTGGCCTGCGCCTCGGCGACCTGGCGCTGCACGTCCAGTCCGGCCAGCCGGATGTCCTTCTCCGCCTCCAGCCGCAGCCGGTACTCCTCGTGCGCGCGGGAGGCGTCGTCCAGGGCGGCCATCGCGGCGGCCTTCTCGGTGAGGCCGGCGGCCTCCGCCTTGAGCTTCTCGCCGATGGCCGTGGCCTCGGCGAGGGCCTCCGCCCGCACGCCTTCCGCCTCCGCCCGCAGCCGGGCCTGGGTCGCCTCCGCCTCGGCGCGGCCGGCCTTCTCGATGACCTCCGCCTCCTTGTCGCGGACCTGGACGGCGGCCAGTCCCTCGGCCGCGGCCTCGGCCTGGACGCCCTCGGCGAGCCGCAGCTTGGCCTGCGCGTCGAGGTCGGCGGTCTTCAAGCGAGCCTCGGCGAGCGTCAGTTCCTCAGCGGCCCGGTGGGTGGCCGCCTGCTCGGCGGCCTCCGCGGCCTTGATGTCCTTGACGAGCTTCTCCTGCGCCTCGGCCTCCGCGGCGATGACCACGGCCTGCCGCTGCCGCTCGGCCTCTTCGACCGCGCGCAGCTTCTTGATGGCCTCCTCCTGTTCGGCGACCGTGCGGTCCACGGCGACCCGCTCGCGAATGACCTCGGCGATCTCCCGCTTCTCCGCCTCGACCTCCTTCTCGGCGGCGATCTGGGTCAGCCGGGTCTCCCGCTCCCGGGCGACGACCTCCAGCAGGCGGTCCTTCTCGATCCGCTCGTTCTCGACGGCGATGGCCCACTCGCGGTTCTTCTGCGCGACGGCGACCTCGCGGGCCTGGTTCTCCCGCTGCACGCCGAGCTGCTCCTCGGTCCGCAGGAAGGCGGACTGCGCCCGCAGCCGCTCCTCCTCCACCACCCGCGCGGTCTCGGCCTCCTCACGGGCCCGGGAGGTCTCGATCTCCCGACGCTGCTTGATCTCGGCGTCGGCCTGCCGGCGCTCCAGCTCCAGGATGGTCTCGCGGGCGTCGACGTTCTGCCGGGTGATCTCCTTCTCCTCGGTGCGCTGGTACTCGTTGGTGCGCACGTGCTCGATCGCCGTCAGCTCGGTGATCTTCCGGATGCCCTGGGCGTCCAGGACGTTGGCCGGATCCAGCTGGGTGAGCGGGGTCTGCTCCAGGTAGTCGATCGCCGCGTCCTCCAGGTGGTAGCCGTTGAGGTCGACGCCGATCAACTCGATGATCTTGTAGCGAAGTTCCTCACGCTGGGTGTAGAGGTCGGTGAAGTCCATCTGCTTACCGACGGTCTTCAGCGCCTCGGAGAACTTCGCGTGGAACAGCTCCTGAAGCGTCCGCTGATCGCTCGCCCGCTGGGTGCCGACGGCCTGGGCGACCTTGATGACGTCCTCCACGGTCTTGTTGACCTTGACGAAGAACGAGATCCGGATGTCCGCGCGGATGTTGTCCCTGCAGATCAGCCCTTCCTTGCCGGCCCGGGTGATCTCGATCGTCTTCACCGAGATGTCCATCACCTCGGCCTTGTGCAGCACCGGCAGCACGACCTGCCCGGTGAACGTCACATCGACCTTGCGCATCTTGGAGACGATCAGCGCCTTGCCCTGCTCCACCTTGCGGAACAGCCGGGAAACGACCAGCAGTACGACGGCGATGAGCAACAGGAAGGCGACGGCGAGCACGCCGATAACAGACATGGCATACGTCCTTGAGACAGAGGGCGGTCGAAGAGACAGGCGCGCGTCAGTGAACGGTGCACTGCTTCGGTACGGGTTTCGGTGCCGGGCACCTGCCGGTGCCCGGCACCGAAACCCTCCGCAGTGCTCCCCGCAGGACATGATGAGCGACCGGCGCACGCCCGCGCATTGCCGATGTCCGGCAATGTTCACTAGGGTCTGCATGCCGGTGACCCGCTAAGAAAGCGTCATCGGCGCGTCAGGATCCTGGGGGGCGACGTGACGGAGCGGGACATTCCCGAGCAGTATCTGGACGGCTACGCCCACATCCTGGCCGATGTCTCGGCCACGGGCCGCCGCCTCACCCGGGAGGAGATCGAGTCCCGGCGGGCACTTGGCGAACAGGCGGCGGAGGCGGGCTACGGGCTGCGGTTCCTCGTCAGCGCCCACCTGGCCGCCGCACGCGCCGCCCGGTCGCACAGCCCCGGCTCGGCCGACAGCACCCTGGCCGCCGTACAGCAGGCGATAGACGCCTTCGCCGAGGGCTACGAACGCGCCCAGCGCCTCGCCGTACGCCAGGAGGAGGCCGCCCGGCGGGAGTTCATCGACGACCTGCTCTACGGTCGCAGCGATCTGGGCCGCCTCGCCGAGCGCGCCGAACGCTTCGGACTGCGCCTGTCCCACGCTCACGCCGTCGCCGTCGCGGAGGGCCCGGTGGCCTACGAGGAGGGCACCCCGGTCGCCCGCCGGGTGGAGCAGGCGCTGCTGGCCCGCTTCGGCAACCGCAGCGTCCTGCTCACCACGAAGGACGGCCGGCTGTTGTGCATCGCCCCCGGCCACGAGGACGAGGTCCTCCCCTACTTCGCCAAGCAGGCCCACGCCGCCACCGACGGCGGCACGGTGGCCATCGGCCGCGCCCAACCCGGCCCCGGTGGGGTCGTCCAGTCCTACGAGGAAGCCCTGAACGCCCTCGAACTGGCGGAACGTCTCGGTCTGGACGATCCGGTACTGCGCGCCGCCGACCTGCTCGTCTACCCCGTCCTGACCCGCGACCGGCAGGCCATGGCCGACCTCGTCCTCGGCACCCTCGGCCCGCTCACCGCGGCCCGCGGCGGCGCCGAGCCGCTCCTCGACACGCTCACGGCCTACTTCGACTCGGGCTGCGTCGCCGCCGAGGCCGCGCGCCGCCTCTCCCTCAGCGTGCGGGCCATGACCTACCGCCTGGAACGCATCCACAAACTCACCGGCGCCAACCCGGCCGACCCGGCCCACCGCTACATGCTGCAGACCGCGGTCATCGGCGCCCGGCTGCTCGACTGGCCGGCCAAGGACCTCTGAGCGGGGCCGGAGGCGCGGATGCCTGCCGACGGCCCTCGTTTCCAGGCCCCTCACAGTCGAGGCCCGGGTCGGGTTGTCGATCATCCCCCCTGAGAAGCCGTCCGCTTTCCGAACGTGATCGTTTGGTTCGGGCTGGGTGGGCATGAACTCAGGCTGGCGGCGGGAGAGATGGGCGTGGTTCGTCTGCTCGTCTCGCTTGTGGAGGTGGCTGGTGCCGTCGGTGCTCGGTCTGCTGGAGGCCCGGGAGACCAAGGTCCGGGAAGAGGTGGCACGGTTGCGGGAGGAGGCCGAGCGGGTGGAGGCTGCCCTCGGCGAGGCGGAACGGGCACTTCAGCGTCTGGCGGATGCCCGTGTGACGGTGGCCGAGGTGCTGGCCGAGCCGCCCGTCGCGGTCGCGGAGCCGGTGGATCCTCGGAACGCGACGGGTCGACGACGTGGCCGGTCAGCCGGGGACGGTGACCGGTACGCGGCCGTGCCGGCCCGCGTCCACCCAGGTCTTCAGGCGGTTCCAGCGAAGGTCGAGGGGCTGCGGTCGAAGGCGAGACGCCTGGTGGAGCGGGGGTGGGTGCTCCAGGTGCAGCCGGGAGTGTTCACCCCGCTCGGGGCGTCGGGCGGCTGAAGGCGCCTGGCCGGTGCCCGGCCAGGCGGCTGCTCATGAGCATGGTCATGGACCACAGCACCATGGCCTCGTGCATGGCGGGCAGTGTCTCGTAGTCACGCACCTGGCGGCGCGAGCGCATCAGCCAGCTCAGGGTGCGCTCCACCACCCACCTGCGCGGCAGCACCATGAACCCACTGGTGTCGTCGGTGCGTTTGACGATCTCAAGGGTGAGCCGGAGTTTCTCGGCCGCCCAGTCGACGAGCCGACCCGCATAACCGCCGTCCGCCCAGACGAGGCGGATGGAGAAGTACATGGTGCGCAGCCGCTCGAGCAGCGGGACGGCGGCGTCGCGGTCCTGCACGCTCGCCGCACTCACCGCGACGGCCAGGACCAGGCCGAGACGGTCCACGACCAGGTGCCGCTTGCGGCCTCCCACCTTCTTCCCGCCGTCCCACCCGGACGTCGAGCGCGGGATGTTCGTCGCCGCCCGCAGTGACTGCGAGTCCACGCTGGCGGCCGTCGGGTCCACCTCACGGCCCTCCTTCCGGCGCACCGTGTCGCGCAGCCGGTCGTGGAGCTCTGTGAGCAGGCCCGTCACCTGCCGGCGTCGGGCAAACGCGTGCACGCGCCGGTACGGCGGGAAGTCACAGGGCAGGTTGCCACTTGACGCCGTTGTCGACGACATTGCGGACCACATCCAGCATGACCCGGTGACAATAGCCCTCCGGTCGTCCGCCCCGCCCCTGAAGCCACGCGGGGACTGGCAGCAGCGGCCGGACGACCTGCCATTCGGCCTCCGTCAGGCCGGAGCCGTAACACGGCACGCGGTCCGGCCCGTCCGCTGCGTTGCCGAACCTGTGCGCGAGACAGTCACATGCCGGAGAAGGCCCGTTGGACTCCACGGACGCAAGCGCGACAGACTGCGACACAGGGCCTCCTGGTGCTGCTCGGTCGGGATCGCAGCCCCGAGCTACCAGGAGGCCCTGCAACCCGCACACAGGGTTGCCAGCAGTGACGGGACGGCGTTCACAGGGACAGGCCGTCACGGATGGACAGGTCCGCATCCAAGGTGTCGGCGGGAAGTCTGTCCGCATCGTCGATCGCATCGGGCGGCGTGCCGGGTTCTCGGGGGGCCGGCGGCTGATACCGCCTCGCCAGCTCGGTCAGGTGCCGGTACTCGTCCGCCACGCTGTCGTCCAGGATCTCCGGCTTGCGCAGGTCGACCATGAGGGCCTTGAACTCGTGGGTCTCACCATGACTGCCGATGCTGACTCCGTCCAGGTCACGTACAACGTTGGTCCCGCACGGGAGCCCGCGAGAGCGGTCGGGGATCGCCGCGACCGTGTCGCGTGACATGAGCGCGGACTTCACGGCGAAGTTCAGGCTCTCGGCCGTCTCTCTGGCCGGTGGGTTGACCACTGCGTCCACAAGTGAGTGTGCGACCTTGTCGGACCCTTTGAGCAAGGCATGGACGTTCACTGCCGGTCGTCGGCACACATAGGTGAAGTCGTTCTGCTGGACGCAGCCATCGCCGATCTGAACGCCCTGGCTGTCGCGTACGGCGATGAAGCCCTCCATGTCCGGGAGTTCGGCCGCAGCGGCTGCCGACAGAGGGTTCGGTTCGAGGGGACCGAGGTCCAGCGTGTCCTTCTTCACCAGGTGCCACGGCCCGGCGCGCAGCTTGGCCACCGCCTCCTGGCGGAGGGTGTCGTTGTCCGGGTCCAGGATGAGCCGGCGCAATACGGCGCGGACGGCGGGGGTTCGCAGGACGTCCGAGAAGTCCAGTGGGGGATCCTGCAACCGGTACGTGTAGGTGTTGAACTGCGTGTTGCTGTCGCCGATCTGGACTCCGCGGCAACCGATAACGAGAAGCGGCTGCCGTCGCGTGGGTGTCAGTACCTCGGCGTGCTCTTCGTACGCCCAGTCACCGACCCCGCGCCTGTTCTGCCCGACGGGCGTGTTCGCGGCGTCGAGGGTGGAGGTGAAGCGGTGGTCGAGGGCCGCAATCTGACGGGAGGGTTCCGTCCCGTCGCCGAGGGGGTCGAGTTCGAGCCCGCCGAAGCGGATCGGTACCCCCGGTCCCCGCGACGCGCATCTCGCGGGAGTGGTCCGCGTGACAGGCGGGCTGCCGCGGCCGGGCAGCGCGTCCGGGACCGGTGGACGGGCCGGCCGGGGCGGAGAGGACGCGGCGCTCGGCTGAGGCCTGGTCGGCGTGACCGCGGTCGGCAGGGAACCGGTCGAGGGGCGAGCCGGCTGAGCCGGCACCCGCGTGCGGCCTGCGGGCCGTGATGGAGCACCGGCGACCCGCCGGACGAGCAGGACCCCGACCACTACGGCGGCCCCCGCCACCAGGGTCCACCCGATGAACTCGGTGATGTCCAGCAGACTGGTCCAGAGCCAGGCGCGCAGCCGGATGATGACGACAGCGGCGACGAAGCACCCGAACAGGCGCATCAGCGTGGGCCGTTGAACGCGTTGTGTTGGTGGTTGCCCCTCCCGACCTGAACGCCCTGGCAATTGATGGACACGGTAGTCGGCTGCCCTGCGTCCGCGAGCACCGCCACCCGGTCAGCCAGCTTGCGGAGGTCGTCCTCGTCCTCGGCCGCTTTGGCGTCCTTCACCAGGTCCAGCAGGCCGGGGAGCAGGACAAGACTGCCGGACTCGCGGACCACGACCTGATCCGCCAGCGCGCTGTCGAGTTCGCGCGATCGCCCGTCCAGCCCTGCACGCACGCACCGGTACAAGCTGTCATAGGCGTCTCGCACCGTCTTCGACACGCTGTCGTGCATCCCCGCGGCCGCCCCCGCAGCCAAAGCCGACGCGATCACCGTGACAGGTTCCATGATTCCCCCCAGATCGCACCATGTCCGATAACCGAGTCATATCCACGATGCCGACCCTCTAATCCGAACGCGATGGAGAGGCCCCTCGCATGCGTCCGCACTCTCCGTCAGTGCGCCCGGGCCGAGGCGTGATCGCCCCGGACAGCCCCTACATGGTGTCCTGCTTGTCCGCCCCCGGGTCGGCGGTGAGCATCTGTGCCGTGGACAGCTGATGGGGTGCAAGGCCGTGTGGGCTGGGCCCCGGGCGGGTCTGCAACGCGGGCGCATCACGCGTTCGATCCTGGCTGAGCGGGGTGTTGCCGCGGGTCAGGGCTGCAACGCGGCCCTGTTGCACCCGTGTGTCGCAGGGTGCGTCGTCGACCTTGTGGGCTCCAGCCCGGACGGCGGCGCGGTAGTGCAAGGGGGCAAGACCGGTGAGCCGCGTCGGCCTGGACGGGCAGCCAGGGCCGCCAAGGGCGTCGTGCCGGGCGGGAACGTGCACCTTATCAGCGGCCGAGGGGGGAACGGAGGGAAATGACTGGTTCATGCTTGTGGTGGCGTGCGTGGCAGTAGCGTGATGCGCCTTCTGCACAGGGGACGCAGTCACTGGGGGGCGTGGGGTGTCGATCGCATGGTCGGGGAGCAGGGCGAAGTGGTGGGCGTCGGTGGACCGGCGGGGTGAGTACATCCACACCGTCGTCATCGGGGCCCGCAAGGTCGGCAAGACCACGTGGTTTCGCCGGCTGGCCGAGGAGAGGCCGGCGGAAGTGACGCTCTGGGACGTCCGCCGCGTCGCCCGGGCCGGGTCCGTGGACGAGGTGTGGACCGACCTGTTCCACGAGATGGGCATCGCGGCCGCCCCGGAGGGCAATCCCCTGGAAGACCTGGAGGACCACCTCGACACGCTGGACCGCGGGCCCGTGGTCGTGATCGACGACTGGGACGCGGCCGTCGACGGCCGGGGCGTGACGGTCCCCGACGCTTGTTACGAGGTTCTCGACCAGCTCATCAGGTTCTGTCTGGGACAGGCGACCACACGCAGCGGGCTGGCATGCATGGGGCTCGTTCTGCTGACATCACTGCCCGACGCGGCGGACCTGGAGTACTTCACGCGAACGGTGCAACGCCCCACCTTCGAGCGGTTGTCCAAGTTGGTGACCCGGTCCCTGACCCAGGACCGCTTCCCCATGCTGGATCACGCGGAGAGCATGGCACTGCTGACTCACCTGGGCGTTCCCGCAGCCGAGGCGGACGAGGCGGCGCGGGCGTGCGGCGGCTGGCCCTGGCTGCTGGAGAAGGCCGCGGAGGCGGTGCACGACCATGGCGGGTGGACTCCAAAGGCGGTGGAGGAGGTCCGGGAGCGGCAGCTGCCCGGGTTGCTCGATGCGGGGCTGATGCCCTGCCTCGCCGCGCGCCCCGAGGTCAGGGTCCGCCAGACCCAGCCGATCGACTACCTCAGGCAGGAGCTGGCCCGGGGCAGGGCGCCGGAAGCGTTCGGCCTGCCCTCCTCGTTCGACGATCCGCAGCGTCCCGCGCCCCTCGTGCACCAACTGCTGAACCGCGCGTTCCTGGTCGTCGACACGGAGAACCTGCGGATGCCGTTCCAGCGCCATGCCGAGGTCCACCCCGACCGCTACCCGGACGGTTTGGACGCCTTCCTCCAGCCCCACGTCCAGGCCCGGCTGCGCGAGCTGTGCGAAAAGCACGACGTGTCCGAAACGGATGTGTGGCTGGTCGGCCGCTCGCACCACCGTATCGACGCGACGGTCGGCGCGCGGACCGGCGGCGAACGGCTCTACCTGCCCAAAGAGCTCCGGGAGAAGGCACGGCGCACCGGGGACGGCAGCGATGACGCCCTGATGACCGCGCAGGTCGCCCGGCGCGCCGAGCGCAACCCGCTGGCCAGGTTCGTGCTCGCCTCCGGCGACGCGGACGCTCCGCTGATCCTTGAGCTGGTGGGTGCCCTCGATCAGGTCACGGTCTGCACCCCGTGGCAGGCCTCCGGCAAGCTGCGCCGGCGGCTGCCCGAGGCGGAGCGCCTGCTGGAGCACACGTTTCCCGTCCCCCGGCCACCGGAGGTTTCGGCGGTAGAACTGGCAGCGGCACGCCGTGCACAGGCACGTGGTGAACGGCGGTGACGGGCGGCAGCGGACCCGAGCAGGACTCCCACCAGCTGGCGGTGGTCCGGCAGGGAAGGTACTCGTGCCAGCCCGGCCCGGCTGAACTGGAGCCGGAACGCGTCTCGGTGGTGGCCTGCTGGAGCCCCGCCCGGACGTGGCTCGTGCTGGTCGACTCGGACCATCCGTACCTCAGCGAGGTGTTTTCGGGTCCCGACCCGGTACCCCGGGAGGAGGTCATGGCCCGGCTGCGCGCTCTGCCGCCCGCCGTGACGGACGGGGCCGGCGACGGCTGGACGGCCCGGCTGGAGGCGGACACGATCACCGCGCCCCTCCGGCGCGCGCGCCGCCCGCCGACGCCGGCACCGGTGTCGGCGCAATGGTCCAGCCCGGGCGTTCCCCGGTCGGTGACGGTTCAGGCCACGGACGACAGCGGTGCCTCCTGGACCGTCGAGTACCACTGCTCGGCCGGGAAAGAAGAGGGAAAGGCGCCCTGGACACCCGCCGACACCGCCGCAGAACTGCTCCAGCTGCTGACCGTCGTCGCCAGGACCTCGCCGGCACCATCGGTCGTCCTGGACCAACTGCTCGCGGGCCAGCCGCTGGGCGCGGTCACCGTACGGGGTGAGTCCGGGAACGTCGTCCGTCAACTCGGGACAGGGATGCCCAGGAGCGCGCCGACCTTCGTGCGCACCGACGACTCGGCGGCCTTCGTCTGGGACCGGCGGGCAGTCGGCGGTGCGATACACGTCGTCGACGCGGGGGCGCCGGTACTCGGCCAGGTTCACAGACGGCTCGATGACGGCACGCCGGTGCTCACCGTCGGTGCACTGCTGGCTGCGGGACAGCGCCTGCCGGCACCGTCCGGTCTCTCCGGCGACGACAGCGCGGTGGTCGCCGTCACCGACGACGAGCACGGAAGGTCACCTGTTCCGGGTGCCTCCGTCACCCGCACCGGCTCCGGCTGGACCGTGGTCATGCGGGCCGAGCGTGAGAACGAACCGAGCCGGGGCGACGTGCGGCGCCTGGCGCTGCGCCACCGCGGTCAGACGCTGGTCTACGAAGCCGCCCCCCGCGTCGACGTGCTGGACGCCGTCGTCAGGCTGTCCCATGTCACCGCGAGCCTGCACGGTCAGGCCGTCACTCTGCTGGACGGGCGAGCGTCCGGGATGGCGGCCGCAGTGGCCGCCGCGCGGCAACGGAAGCCCGGCTCGGCCGCCGCCGCGGCCGTGACCCGGATGCGGGCCGTGGCCTGGCTCGGACCCGGCCGGAAGCCTGTCGACCGCGACAGTGTCGACCGGGTCATGGACTCGGTACTGCGGATCCGTTCGGACGCGGCACTCCTGACCTCCCTCGAACCGGCCCTCTCACGCGTGGGTGTCGCAGACATCGAGGAGCGCCGGTACGGGCACCAAGTGGTGGCGCTGCTGGTCCTGGAAAGGGAGTTGGAGAAGCGGTTCAGCAAACCCCGCACCGCTGATGCGGGCGTGTTCGCGGACGCGTTGACCACCTATCTGCTGGCGCTCAACCAGGCGTCCGCCGAGACGGGACCCAGGACCTGGCAGCGCATCGTCCGGTACGTGCGGGAATACCTCATGGGGCGCCGGCTGCGGCAGACGCGATCGCCCTCGATCACGTCCGTTCCGGGCTCGGCACGGACGCTGTGGGAGGAGCTGGCGCAGCGGATGCCCTGGATCCGGTGGCTCGCCGACCCGTCCCTCGACCCGAAAGGGGCTATCGCCCTCTCACCGGCCGGTCTCGTGGACCTGCTCGTCCTGCTCCGGCCCCGGCAGATCCCCGTGGTGACGGAACAACGGCGGCACAGCCCGGACACGGGCGTGCGGATCCAGGCCCTGCCAGGCCGGTTCACCCGGCTGTACCAGATCGAGCCGGCGCTCACGCCCCCGCTGCTCGACGCCCTGGCCAAGGCGCTCAGCCCGCTGCTCCACGACCCCGCGCTCTGCGGCCGCATGGTGCAGGCGCTGAGGTTGCCGCCGAAGGTGCGGGCGGCGGTGGAAGAACGCGTGGCAGCCGAGATCAAGGACGAGACGGCGGCCGAACACCTGCTGGCCGTACGTGTCGACGACCACGAGTCGCCCAAGGCCCTGCTGGTGAACCTCTCGCCGCACACCGGCCTCTACTTCCACCTCGACGGCGAGCCGACACGACTTGCCACCTGCGCCATCGAGCAGGAGGGAGCGTTCAACTACTGCACCAACCCGGTGCCGATCTCCGGTGACAGCCAGGCCGTGCTCGGCTCCTGCACGGTGCCCCTGGAGCAGCCCCCGTGCCACTGGCGAAGAGCACCAACGTGACCCTGCCGGCCCTTCCCGCCGACCTCTTCCGGGGCATGGAGCAACAACTGGCCCGTCTCGGCCGGGTCATCGGCGGCTCCGCCCCGGGCCGGCAGCCTGGTCTTCGGTACCCGCCGGGCCGGCAAGTCCTCCCTGGCCTACCAGGCCGGCCAGAACCCGCGCCTGCGCGGACAGTTGTGGATCGACCTGAGCAACACCCGGGAGAAGGTCCATGACTTCGCCGAGTGGAACCGGGCGATCTGCCGTGTGCTCGCCGCTCAGGCGCGCCGCCACCTCCGTCTCACACTCGATACCGACGACAAGGATCTCGTCGAACTCCTCGCGGACCTGGACGAGGCGTGCGACGGCGGTGCACCGGTGGCCGTAGTCCTCGACGAACTGGATGTGCTGTTGCTTCCGGAACAGGGCAGCGACGGCCGGCGCACAGCCGGGCGACTGGGCAGTCTCGTCTGCCGCAACCTCGTACTCATCGGCACGGTCCAGCGCTTCCACCGCTCGGTGCACGAGTTGAAGACCTGGCAGTCGGTCGAGTGCCCCGCCGACCTGTCCTGGGCCGACGGAGTCACGTACTTCCTCGGTCCACTCGCCGACCGCACGGTGGGACCACGGGTGGAGTGGCTGCGACGGGCCGGGGTCACACCGCGCCACTTCGCGACGGAGATCGTTCCCCGTATCGGCCTGCGGCCCTACTTCTGGGCTCGCCTCCGCAACGATCTCGAAGGGCACATCCACGACGACCGGGCAGGCTCCCGCCTGATCACCGAGGCCGATCTCCGTCACCATCTCGACCGGCTCGTGAGCGAGGACCCCCACCTGAACATGGTCATCGACGACGGCGCCGAACTCGATCCCGACGAACGACGGCGACGGGACATCTTCAGCGTCGAGGAACGCCGGATCCTTGCTCTGTTCGCCGTCATGCCGGCCTCCCGCAAGACGCTGCCCGTCGCCGAGGCGCTGCGCGTCGGAGGTGAGGCGGCGGTCAACGAGCTGATCGACCGTGCCTACCTCTCCTACGTCCACGGCAGAGCCCAGCTGTGCACCGCCGTGCCCATTTAACACACCTTCCTGCGAGCCCGCGCGACAGACCTGCTGGCCGTCACGCTGGGGCGGAGCCATGGCCGGAGCGGCAGGCGCCGCCGAGCACCAGGAGTACGGCAGGGACGCCGTCGGCCGGACGGTCGCAGACCGAGGCACCGACGACCGGACTGCCGGGCGTTCCCCCCGGCGCTGAGCCGGAGCCCGAGTCGGAGCCGGAGCGGGAGCCCGCGTCGGAGCCGGTGCCGCAGCCCGAGTCCCAACCGGTGCCGGGGGCGACGGCGAAGACGGATCCCGAGCGGCCGGCGGCAGCACCGCCGGCCATACGGCTGGACGAGGAGGTCCGGCGGGCCCGCACCGCAGTGGTGGAAGAACTGGCACGGCAGAACACGCTGTCCCTCGGAGCGGCGGGCTCACTCATCCTCGCGGCCGCGCCCGAGATCTTCGCCACCGGGTGGGCGAGGACCGGCAGCCTCGCCCGCTTTCTCACCCGGCACTTGCAGGAGTTCCTCCGCGTCTCCAGCACCGGCGACGTCTACCTCACCCGTCCAGGGACGACGGTCACTGCGGAGGCGGGGCCCCGGTCACCGGCTCCACTCCCATCGGCGCCGCCCAAGCCGGACGGCCGGGACGGCCCGACCCCCGCGGACATCGAGACGGCAAGAGCCGCCGTCCACGGTGCCCTTACCCTGCGGGGACCGATGCCGCTGCCCGCAGTCGGTGCCGTCATCAGAGGTGCGGTCCCGGTCATCGCCTCGTCCCGGTGGGCGGGCACGGGCAAACTGGCGAGGTTCCTCACCCGGTTCCTGCCCGACTTCCCCCAGGTCCGGAGCCGCAAGGGCGCCACCGTTCTCCGACTGCCCACGGCCGGCGGCGTGTCCGTCGCCCCGTCCGCGGTCGAAGCGGCGCGGGCCGCCGTCCACGATGCCCTGGCGCAGCGGGGGCGCATGCCGGTATCCAAGATCGGTTCCGTCATCCACAGGTCCGTCCCGATCATTCACGCCTCCAAGTGGGCGGGCACGGGAAAGCCGGCGCTCTTCCTCAGCCAGTACCTGCCGGAGTTCCCCCAGACGACCGGCCCCGACGGTGAGACCTGTCTCGAGCTGCCGACAGCGACGGGCACGGACTGTGCTGCCCCTTCCAGCGCGGACCCGGACGCCCCCTGAAGAACGGCCTGGTGGACCTCGATACAGGGGACGACCAAGACGGTACACAGCGCGGTGACGAAGTGCAGGATGCGCACCTGCTCGACGTCTTCGGTGTACTGGCGCCGTTGGGGGCCGGTGGTGTCGCCGGGGTCGGCTCGCCGATGTCGGGGTCGGCGGAGACGACGGCCAGGGCGCGGTCCGGAGCGTGGATTCCGCCTCGTTGGTGATGTTCTCCAGCTGCTTGGCGGCGGAGTCGGAGAAGGCGATCCTCGCGCGGCATGCACCCGCCTCGGACTCGACATCCCGCCCACCGGGCGCAGCCTCCTTCCCGAGAGGCAGGCCACCCGCACATGCAGGTAGCGCCGACGCATCGTACCGACGTCGTGAGCCATGTGCCCATGAAGACCTACGACCTGTTTGCGGCCGACACTGACATGGATGAGGCGGTCGGCGCGCCTCCTAGACGCCCCGATCATGCCGTGGCCAGCAGCTCGGTGGACCGCGCCACGGCGGCCGACGTCCCGGCCTGCCGGGCGGCGCATTCGGCTCGGGCCCGGCGCAGGGCCGCCGCCTCGGTGGCTGCAGCCTGGCGGCGCAGCTGGGCCCGTGCGATTTCGACCGGGCTGGGCTGGTCGCTGGGGCCCGGGTCAAGGAAGGCACGCTGGCTGAGTTTGCGCAGGGCGCGGGTCTGCCACTCGATCGAGCACCCCTCATGCCGTCACTAGGCCATTGATCTGGCGGGACCCTCTCCACACGCGGGGAGCACACTCGATGGCCTGCGAGTTGCATCGCCGACCTGCCGATCGGCACGAGCACCCCGACCGAGCGTCGGGCCAGATCCCCCACTGCATTGCATCTGACGCGCACCACCTCCGCTCGGTCTACTGGCCGCCGCTGGTTTCGATATGGAACCTAGTGAGGGCGAAAAGGATCAGGAGATCGAGCGTCATCATGGGAATGGCCCATGCCGGATAGTGCGGCACGAACATGAACTGGGTGATCAGGCTGATTGCTGTCGCCGCTGCACCGGCCCCACGCCCCCAGCTCTTGTGTGCCAGGACCGCCAGGCCAGTGATGACGAGCAGCACACCGACGACGAGGTGGAGTACGCCCCAGGTGGTCAGGTCGAACCAGTAGGTGTAGTTGGACGAGGTGGCGAACAGGCTGTCTTGTGCGATACCGGATACGCCCATGAGGATGCCGAACGACCCGCTGAGCCCCATCATGGCTCCAGCGGCCAAGGAGGCGCCGTTGAGCGTTGCGCCGCCACGTCCTCGTTGTGTCTTGGTGGGTACCGCTGTCATGGTCATCGCCTCCCTGTCGGCGCGGTCAGCGACACACGATGGAGTACGCGAAGCCAGCCGTGCCTCCCTGCCAGGATCGCCGTAGACGTTCCGTATCGCGACTGCGATCTTGTGCATGCGGAACGGACCCACGGGATGATGGAAGGTACCCCGCTTGGCAGCAGCACCATGACGTGAACCGGCGTCGGGTCAGGGCCGCAAGACGGGACTGCTGAGGTGTTCGCGTGGTGGGCGGCAGTGGTGAGAGCTGCGTGGGGAGTGCCCCCTTCCTTCGAATGGCCACGGTCGACTCGCCGGTCGGGATCGCGGCGCGGAAGATGAGCGTGCTTGACCGCGTAAGGCGCAAAGGATGGAACATGCCCCCAAGGTTCCCTGGCCGCTCCCGTCGCTTCGGTCACCGAGCCGTCCCGTTGACGCTTCGCTGTGCCGTCGGGGCGCTCGCCCTGACAGGCTGCGCCGGTAGCGGTCGGAACACCGGTTCGTCACGCCGCCCCACGCCGAGCAGCCCCCATCCGGGGTGGCTTCCGGCATGCCGCAGTCAGCGCCAGCCTCATCGACGGCTTCCGCGATCGCCTCTTCTCGCGCGTCCGCCTCGGCAGCGGCATCCACCGCGGCTGCTCGGGTCCCGGGTTCGAGGCATCTGTCAGACATCGAGGCCGCCCGGGTCGGCATCGCCGTATCCGAGAGCCCACCCGGAACCAGACCGGTGGACTGCTCGCCGCCCTGGTCGTGATCGCAGACAGCCGCAAGGAACCCACTGACGGCCCCCTCGTCCAGGGCCAGCGGTACTGACATGTGTGAGGAGGCGCTGTGAGCAGCATGGTCGTCGTAGGGGTGGACGGCTCGTCGTCGAGCCATGCCGCGGTGGTTCAGGCCGCCCGGGAGGCTGAGCGGCGCGGTGCGGAGCTGCGTGTGGTGCACGCCTTCAGCTGGCCGGTCGGACCCATGTACGCACCGCTGGACCCGTCCCCGCTCAACACGCTGGCGCACGACGCCGCACGGGACGCCCGGCGTGTGGCGCCCGGGGTGGAGGTCGACGACGCCGTGATGATCGGCGGTGCGGTGTCGGTGCTGGTGGCCGAGTCGCGTGCCGCGGACCTCGTGGTCGTCGGTCGCCGGGGCATCGGGGGCTTCGTCGGCATGCTGCTGGGCTCGACGGCGGTGTCGCTGGCCGCCCACAGCCACTGTCCGGTGCTGGTGGTCCGCGAGGAACCGGACGGCGCCGGGCCCATCGTGCTGGCCGTCGACGGCTCCCCCGAGGGCGAGAGGGCGGTCGAATTCGCCTTCGCCGAAGCAGAGTTGCGGGGAGTTGAGCTCGTCGCCGTGCACGCGTGGCTGCCGGATCACGCACCGGCCGGTACAGGCGTGGAGAGCCCGGAGCGCCTGCTGGCCCAAGCGGTCGCCGGACGCGCGGAGATACATCCGGACGTGACGGTACGACAGGAGGTGCTGAGCGGCGAGACCCGCGAGGTCCTGGTCCAGGCGAGCAGGAACGCCCAGTTGATGGTTGCCGGTGCCAGGGGGCGCGGCGGGTTTTCCGGGATGCTCCTGGGTTCGGTCAGCCAGGCGCTGTTGCACCATGCGCACTGCCCGGTCGCCGTCGTCCGCGGCAGGGCATGACCGGGGTCATGTGCGCGCAGGTGGCCGGCGACCGTGCCCCGGTTGCCGCTTCGCCGTCGCTGGGGCGCCCCGCTGGTCGAGGACCGCGTATCACGCCGCACCGCGGTCGGTGATGTCGAACAGAAGCGGGCCAAACTCGAGCCCGGCGTGGGTCAAGTCACCGGCATCACCCGGCAGATGCCAGTACACAACTGCCAGGCGCCAGGCCGAAGTCGGCCGGCCGGGCGCCTTCCGGTGTCGGGCGGCCGGCCAGCAGCCGCACCGTGGCCTCGACCGCCCGGTCCCCCCACTCCCCCACGTCCGCGGCGTCGGGTGCCGGCGGCGGGCGGGTGGGCGGTGAGGTGAGCGGCGAGCGCCACCCGGCCGTGCAGGTACTCGTCCCCGGCGGCGATCCGCAGCCGGGCCCGCATCCGCTCGGCGAGCGACAGGCCGGCCGCGGCGTCCGCCGCGGCGAGGTCGAGAACCGCGCGGGCCGGAAGCGGTCCCATCTCCAGGACCGGGCCCAGGAAGACCCTCTCGTCCAGGACGCGAACCTCGTCCAGGCCGACGGAGGCGGAGGCGTGCAAGGACTGCCTGACAGGCGCGGCAGTGTCGCGGCGCAACAGACCCGCCAGAGCGTTGCGGGCCGGGCGGGCCCAGCGGAACGGGCCGCCGGCGCTCGGCCGCCGTGAGCTCGCGGGCAGCGAGGTCCTCGAGCAGCTCCGTGATGGTGGTGCCGCGCTCCTGCGCGAGGATGCGCAGCCGGTCCGCGGCGCACTCAGTGGATGCGATGGCCTGGAGAAACGTCGACTGGCCGGTGGCGCACGCGGCAGCGATCACCTGGCAGGCGGTGAAGACGGGGGAAAGACTCTACCGCCGGTAGACACCAGGGGGATTCCCTCTTCGAGAACGCCGTCGGCATGGCGGGCCCGTCACAGACAGTCCCGGCTGGCGGGACGATCTCGAGACGGCATGACTCCCCCGCCCGTGCCTGGGGGCCGAGTGTGATCGCTCTCTCTTCGTGCAGTTGCATGACGGCGTCTGTGTGCGGGTGGCCGGCCATGCCCCTCGCTCAGCCCTGTGACCTGTGGTGATCACATCGTGCGAGACCGGCAGCACGCGGGGATCGCGGTTCATCTGGCTACCCGGGTCACTGGGGATCGTGTCTCAGGTGAACCGGTCCGGCTCCACCGTTACGAACTGATGCGCCGTCGGCGGCCTCCTGCTGTGACCTCCGGCAGAAACGGCAGCCAGCTCGTCAGGAACAGGAGGGTCACCATCGGCCGGGACACTCGGTCAGGGCCCGTAGTGCACGTAGTTCGCCCAGTACGTGGGCGTGTTCGGATACGCGGCCCGTACCGGCCGCAGAGCCGCGTGCAGGGCACGTGCCGGATCCGGCCCGCCCCCGGCGGTGATGTCGTCTTGTCCTGCGGTGAGGCGGGCGTAGAAGTCACCCGCGACGGCGAGGCACGTCTCGTCGTCGGCCTCCCAGAGGGTGCCGACGACGTGGCGGAATCCCGCCGTCTGCATCGCCGCCGTGATGTGCAGTGCCTCGTCGGACAAGCTGTGCTTGCCCTGCGTGGCCTCGCACGCGGACAGGTAGGCGAGGTCTGCGTGAGGCAGGCGCAAGGCGGTGATGTCCGCGGTCGTCAGGTCCCCGCCGTGCAGTTCGAGCCGGCCCTGGGGATGGTCCCCGGTGGGACCGCTCGCGTGGCAGGCGAAGTGCACCCAGGTGTGCCGAGGCAGGGCGGCGAGCACCTTGCCGGGGCCGGCCTCGGCGTCGGAAAGCAGTGTGCCGGCCGGTACGCGCGCCACCTCGGCGGGGAGCGCTGCGAGCCTGCGTCCGTCGGCCGGGTCGGCGTAGGCGACCGTGAGTACGGTGGGCTCGCGCGGCGCCGGTCGGGAGCGGGCGCGCGCGAGTTCGCGCAGGCCGACCGTGTACGAGGACACGACGTGGTTCATGGCGTCGGGCCCCGAGTCGCCGCCATGGCCGGCCGCGTGCAGGGGAAGCACCGTGAAGGGGCCTGTGGGCACCCACCACATCCGCGGCAGCACTCCGTCCCCGGACGGCCCGTCCAGGAAGCCGAGGGCGTCGAGCACCGGGCCCGTCACCTCGTCCCAGAGCCAGGCCAGGACATCCCTGACCTTCCGCTGGGCCTGCCCCTGCCGCAGCAACGACGAGCCGCCGCCGGTGGCGTCCGCCGTGGCGTGCAGGAAATCCCGGGCGACGTCGCGGAGTTGCTCGAAGGGGCAGGGAAGTTCCACCCGCTGGACCTCTCCGTCCCGCAGGATCAGCGCATCGCACCCGAGGAGGGCGGCGTTCAGGTAGACGACGGGCCCGTGCGGCGCGGACTCGGCGACGAGCCGGCCGGGGTCGGGCAGTTCCAGGAAATCCTCGAATCCCGGCTGCTCCCGCACCGTTGCGATGAGCTCATCCCATTCGGCGGCCAGCCGATGCCGGAGTTCCCACGACGGTGTGACCGCCGTACCCCCGCCGAGCGGTTCCGAATACTCCACCTCGTCCGGACGGTCGAACGCGTGGGACAGGGACTCGTACCGATCGGCGAGGGCCGGGTGACGTTCCCTCAGTTTCGCGACGTCGGTGCGGCCGTCGAGCACCTGCCCCAGCAGTACGTTCCTGCCCTGCTCCAACTGGGCGACCGCATGCGCGGGTTCCGCGACGAAGCCACGCAACGACCAGGCGGCCGCTGCGCTCGCCAGTCCGGAGAACGCCGTCAGTTCGTGCTCTCGAACGGCCCGCGGCAGGTTACGGGCCACCACTCGCGGCAGGAGCCTGAGAGCCGAGTCGAAGGCGAACGTGACCTCAGCGCCGAGCGCTAGCGCGTGCTCCCCCGGACGCGTGAGCGCCCGGCTCAGCCTCAGGTGGGCCCACTGCTGCGCCGCCTGCACCCGGGTCCGGGGCCGCTGCGCCCCGTCGGTGACCACATCATGGAGGAGCGCGGAGACCGCCTCTTCCTCGGACTGCGTGGGACTGCGGCCCGCCAGGGTCAGATCGAGGTACCGGGCCTGCGCGAGCAGAGCGCGGCCGGCCCCGTACCGGTGGTGTCCGGGAGGCGTGCTGCGGTACACCGCCTCGGCCGCTTGGATCAGCTCCCGCACCAGGTCGCCGGCGCCCGGGAAGGGCTCACCTCGCGGGACCAGACCTGGAGGAATGCCTGCCGCCGCGGGCGGCCGGCCTGCCCGCCGCAACTCCACCTCCAGTCGGGCCTGGAGTGCGCCGGCGTAGGATCCGAGTCGTTCCACCCGGTTCGGGTGGTCCAGCGGGGTGGCCTGGATCGCTCGGCGTGCCGCCTCGAGTGCCTCCGCCAGGTCGGAGGCGTCGTTCCGCACCGCGTAAAGAGCCTGCAGCACATGACTCAGGTTCGACTGAAAGCGTGCCCAGAGGGGATCGCTCGCAGGTGTGACCGTCAGCGCCCAGCGTGTCAGCTCCGCGGCTTTGAGAAGGCACTCGACCTTGTCGGCGTCGGTCTGGAAGGCGAGCAACCGCAGGGATACGGCGAGGTTGGACGCGGCGGTACGCGCATTTCCCGCCTGTCCGGTGAGCAAGGCGTGCGTGTACGCCCTGTCCAGTACTCGCACCGACTCCTGCAGCGGGACCGGGTCGCCCGACGCCGTGGCTTTCGATGTCAGGAGGGTGCCGAGCTGGTTGAGACGCGAGGCGCTCGCCTGGTCCGCCGGTGTCGTGTCGCGCAAGGCCAGACGGATGTGTGTGATGGCCTCGTCGAGGTCGGCGGTTGTGCTCGTGGCCCGCCAGGCCGCGTGCAAAGCACCGGCCAGATTGGCTCGGCAGGCGGCCGTCATCGGGTGGCCGTCGGGCAGGACGTCCAGCGCCGCCCGGAACAGGCCGAGCGCTGTCTCCATGGCAGTGCCGTACCGCTCGTGACGCGACCAGTGACACTTGGCCAGCACGATCAGGGCGCCGCCCCGGATGACCGGGGAGGTCGGGTCCGCGGCCAGCACGGCTTCGCCGATCTCGATGGCAGCGGCGAGGAACGCGGGGTCGTGCGTACGGTCGAACTGCGCCTGCAGATCCTCGGCGTGGCCCACCGCCGCCGCTTCCTGACCGGGTGTGAGCAAGGGTGCCGGTGCTCGGTGGCGCGGGGACTCCTCGGCATCTGCCCCCGGCTCTTTGCGCCGCCTCCGTGATCTCCTGCGGAACACCACGGTCCTCCCCCGCGTCCGGTGGCCACACGGCCGACACCCTTCGTGGTCGCTCGCCTACCATTACAGCAGTGCTGTGTGGAGTCGGGGGGAGAGAAGCGCATGTCCGGTGCGGCCCTGCCCGGGGATGAGGACGAAACGTCCGTCGCGGAAACGCTTGCCCGTGTGTGCGGTGAACTCGACGGTATCCGTGCACTGTTGGCGGAAGCGCCGGACGACGTCCGGCGTGAGGGGGAGGCCGCTCTCGTCAGGCTCAGAGCCGGTCAGGACCTGCGGGACGCCTGCCGGGCGCTGCACCACGCGCTGCGCCGCGCCGGTGTCGCGGGCGGCCTGGACGGCATCACCCGCGGTGTCGGCGGCCTGCCGCAGACGCTCGGACGGCCGACCGGGCCGACCGTCCTGGTGTGCCCCGTCGGCCGGTGCACACGGGGAGTGCTGCCGGACGATCCGCCCGACGTGCCGCGCGCATGCCTGCTGCACGGCCGCGAGATGCGCCGTGTGGACCCGGTATGACGAGCGTCCTGGCGGAACTGGGCAAGAGCCTGGCCACCCGGTGGCTCGCCGGCGTTCTGCCCACCGGACTGATCTACCTTGCGGCCGTCGCCGTCGGCATCTCGCTAGGGCACGCCCACTGGTACGACATCCCGGTCGCGGTGCACCGGACGGACGGCTGGGCGGCCACCACGAGGGACCACCCGGTCGCCGAAGGTCTCGCGGTCGCCGCGGCAGTGGCGTTGGCGGCGGTCGGCGCGGGACTGCTGGTCCAGGCGCTGGGCACGGTGGTCGACCAGTTGTGGTCCGGTCCGTGGCCCAGGCCGCTCCACCGGCTCGGCACCGCGCTGCTGGCCCGGCGGCTGGCACGCTGGGAGGCCGTCGACCGGCAGGTGCGCGAGGCATGGCGCCGGGAGGCCGTCAGCCGCGCCGGGCGCCAGAACGACCCAGCGGCGTCCTCCTTGAGGGAAGCCGCGCGGCTGACCGCCGAACGCGACCGCATCTGCCTCGTGCGGCCGGATCGCCCCACCTGGGTGTCCGACCGCGTCCGGGCCGTCGACGAACGGGTCCACACGGCGTACGGCCTCGATCTGGGCGCGGTCTGGCCGAGGATCTGGCTGCTCATGAGCGCTGACGAGCGGGGCGAGATGCGCTCCGAGCGCCAGGCGTACGACACGGCCACACGGCTTGTCGCATGGGCCGTCCTCTACCTGCTGCTGGGACTGTGGTGGTGGCCCTCGCTCGCCGTGGCCGCGGTGCTCCTCGCCCTCGGCGTCCGCAGGGGCAGGGCGGCCATGGACACCTTCTGCCTGCTGGTCGAGTCCGCCGTCGACCTGCACTGCCGCGGCCTGGCCGCACAGCTCGGCCTCGCCTGCGAGGAACGGCTGCCCGTCCCGCTCGGCCGCCGGATCACACAGATGCTGCGCAAGGACGGGTGAACGGGCGCCCGCAAGCCCCGCCCCGACTCGGCCGCTCAACAGCGTCCGCCCGCGCATGAGGGTCCGCCCGCCCGCCCCGATGTCACCGTCGGTGACGAGCGGGTCGGCGGATGACGCGCATCGGGCAGACCAGCACACAGACGACAGGCTCCTCTTCAAGGCGACGGCCACCGACGAGCAGAGCCTGGCGCAGTTGGATGCCCTCCATGCGGTACGGGGATAGGGCACCCATACCTGGGGGCGGGAGAGGAGCGAGGACAGGGGTGCGCTGATGTGGCCTCATCACCCGGTCCGAAGAGTGGCTTCCACGCTTCTGTAACTGTGCCAGGCCCGGAGGGCGTGCCGCAGTTCACACGCCCGCTGAAGTCAACAGGGGAACATCCACGGACAGTTCGCCGTTCTCCTGTACGTGGCTGCGGAGGGAACAGTGTCCCCGGGCCTCACCTATAGCCCATGGGGACGATCGTCCGGCTGAAGCCCCATGGAGCCTTCCGCCGAGAGGCGACCGCCCTCCGCTCGCCACCACCCGCGGCCCCGGCTGGCCTCCCCCGTCCAGCCGGGGCGCTTCTGTGCGTTGCCGCGGGGGTTACCGGACGCGCACGACACCGCCCGCCTTCTGGGATCGGCTTCCCCGGTCTCCGGCCGAGGCCCGGACCAGGACGCCCGAGCTCTGGCATCTGCCGCGACGTCTCCCCGCCCTCATAATCTGTGCGTCGGCCTCTGGCTCGGTAGGCCCTGCGTGCCAGACGACAAAGGCCACTGGCGGGCGGCACCAACAGATCATCTCATCTCTTCCCGGCGCTGAGCGTCAGAGCTGTGAGCCGCCGCCGTTCACGACGAGTTCGGGCGCCGGTGGCGTAGAAGGCGAGGAACACCACCGCTCTGGCGACTTCGACGGGGGTGCCCATGCACGCCGCAACCTCAGCCGTGCGAGCCGCCGGTGCCGGCCTGGGGATCGGCGCCCGGAGAGGGGGGACCGCCGGCGTCGGCGAAAAACTGCCACAGAGTGAAGACCGCGACGAGCTGGGCGAGCACATAGGCTACCTGAAGGGAGAAGTAGCGCATCTGGTACACGGACAGGAGCAGCCCGATACGGCTCTGCCAGTAACGTCGTTCACCGCGGAACGTCTCCAGGTCCATGACGATCCCGGTCACGGTCAAGACGAGGAGCATCGACACGGCGTAGAGGGCGAGGGTTCCCTGCCCCTGGTGCGCGATCCAGTTGCCGATGGCGTCGACGGCTATGGGCAGGGCGTACGCGACGGCGAGCAGAAGACTGCGTATCGGCCCCCGTCGCCCAGGGAGCCGGGACCAGAGCGCCCCCAGCAGGAAGCCGGCGGCCGCCCAGGTCGCCTCCCAGTACAGGACGCCCGCCACCGTGTTGGGGAGTCCGAACGCGTCGAAGAGAGTCGAGGCGAGGGCGTCTCCCCGGAACATGTCCGCCCAGACGATCAGGGCGGTTGCGGGCAGGCCGGCGAGCGCCGCGACACGGGCGGCGAGCCGGCCGTTGGCCCACCACGTGTCGTGCGGGCCGAGTGCGAGCGCGGCGTCGACCACGGAGACGTCGGCGGGCAGTCGGTCGGCGCCGGACGGTGACCTCCAGCGGTGTAGGCCCCGCAGTTCACGCTCGTACGCCCGCCGGGTGCGCGGGCTGTCGCCGGCTTGCCCCTGGTCGAGACGGCGCAGCTCCGAGTGGATTTCCCTGAACCTCCTGGCGCGGTCGAGCAGTTGTGCGCGCGCCGGCCCGTCGATCGTCTCCCTGAGCCGGGTGTGCGAATGGTGCAGGGGTTTGTCGAGCACTGCCTGCCCCGCGCAGCCTGCCAGGACGAGACCGAGGGAGGCGAGGTTCAGGAGGAACCAGAACCCGCTCAGGGAGCCGTTGCCGGCGTACGTGCCGAGGACCAGCCCGACCGTGACGGGGAAGAAGACGAGCAACCAGAGGACGTCGACCGGTGAGGGTTCCGACGTGGCGACCGCGGCCCGGGCCGCTCGCGCGCGGATCACGGCCAGCACCACCAGTCCGCACAACAGCCAGGTCTGGCCGAACCACCAGTCCTGACCGTTGGTGGCGAACCAGACGAGGTCGTTGCGGAGAACCTGAAGGTGCTGTGTCCCGTAGTCGAGCGCCGACCGGTCGCTCAGCCAGGAGGCTCGTTGCCAGTCGCGCTCGTACGCGGAGGCCGCCCACAGACTCATGAGGGCGACCACGAGCCCGAGCACGGGCGCCAGATACCGCAGGAAGAGTTCGCGCGGCTCGGGTGGGCCCCCGGGGGTCTTGGGCGGGCGCGCGGGGACGAGCCCCGCCGACCGGGCCAGCCGCCAGCCAGTCGCCACGTGCCCCATGAGCAGCAGCGTCAGGGAGCAACCCGTGCTCGTGAAGACGGCCAGCACGGCCCGGTCCGGAGCGTCCTCGGTGAGGAAGCCGCGCCCGGTCATTCCGAAGGTCTGGGGCCAGAAGGTCACCACGACGGCGGGTACGGCCAGCGCGACGCCGGCCAGCCGGACCGTGAGCCGCCGGGGCCGGCCGTAGCACAGCAGCATCCCGCCCAGCAGTACGTTGAGGAGGGGGGCGCTGTGGGCCTGCCGCTCCTCCCACGGGTCCGTCGGGAAGTGCCGGATCGAGACCTCGTAGTACAGGTTGTCGCCCGATCCGATCACCAGGATCAGCAGGAAGACCCCCGCCCACAGGACGGCCGCACGGATGGACCGGCGTTCCTCGGGCGTCACGATGCCCTCCTGCTGGGTGCGCCGGGTTGCCCAGACCAGCATGACCAGCAGCGACAGGCCCCAGAAGGCTCCGCCGACCCGGTCGGAAACGGAGAAGCGCAGCCGCTTGGTCTGGGCCGCCCAGGAGTGCTGCCACGCGGGGTCGACCGACACGTCGACCGCCGGCATGGCCCCCGATGCCGGTTTCCATACCAGACCGGACGGTGCCTTTCCGGTCGTCGGCCGTGGTTCCGCCTTGAGCGCGCTGGCCGTTCCCGGATCCACAACGACCGAGGACCATCGCACCCGCCGCAGAGCGGGAGGGGGGTCGAGCCGGACACGCCAGCGGTCGTGCCCCACCTCGACGTCCCAGGGGCCGACGTAGGTCATGCCCTCGTCGTCGGCCCAGGCGTACGTGTCGATCCGGACCTCTAGGCCGCCCTTCTGGGGGATGATCTCAGGAGGATGCGGGCGCCACTCGTCCCACCACTGCTGTTGCGGGTCGGGGCCCCTCGCCAAGCAGCGCATCGCCAGCCGGTAGCCCTCGGAGTCCTGGCCGAGGAGGAGTCCCGCGGCGTGCGACCACCGCGAGGGAAGATGGACGGTCAGCCGGCTGACGATCTTCGTCTGAGTCCGGTGCCGGTCGTCCAGCCGGACGGACGCGCTCGCCCGTGCGCCCGTGAGGCCGCCCACCGCGCAGACGTCGTCCTGCGCGTGCGCCGGTCCCGCGCCGGCTGACAGGCCCCACACAACGATCACCAGCGCCCATACCCAGGCCCTCAACGCCCGCCCCCCGCATCGCGTGTGCCGTCGGGAGCCATGATGAGGCGACGGTGATCGATCCCGCCAGCCTCTGCCGCCCCTGGCTACGCCCCCCAGTGGCCCCGCGCCCGTTTCCCCCTCTGTGGGACGACCCTGAGCTTGCGTGTTCACCTCCGCGCGCGGAGGAGGTTTCGTGGCCCCTGGCAGACTGCCCGCCATGGACACCGAAGCGTTCTGGCGCGCGCTCGACGCCGCAAAGGACAGTGACAAGCCGCTCGATGCGGCAGTCGTCGACCCTCTGTCGGCCCGGCCGGCAGAACAGATCCTCGCCTTCGAACACCGCTTCTCCCGTCTCCGCGATGCGGTCTACCGCTGGGACGTATGGGCGGCCGCCTACCTCATCGGTGGGGGCTGCTCCGATGACCGGTTCAGACCGTGTCCTATGTGGTGAGGCGGATGAGGCGCTTGTAGCAGCACAGGGCGGCGGCGAAGCCGAGAAATGCCAGGTAGTTGCGGGGGTCGCGTTCGTAGCGGGGGCTGAGTCTGCGGTAGCCGGAGAGCCACGACATGGTGCGCTCGATGACCCAGCGACGTCGCCGTAATCGTTCGCTGGACTCGATGCCCTTGCGGGCGATGCGGACGCCGATGCGCTTGCCGCGGAGCCATCTGCGCAGGTCGGCCCAGTCGTAGGCTTTGTCCGCATGCAGGCGTTGTGGCTTGAAGTACCGGCCCCTATGAGGGTCGTGTCTCGTTTGGTGACCCTCGACCATGGGCTTCAGCCCTTCGCTGTCATGGGTGTTGCCGGCGGAGACGCCGACGAGGAGGGGCAGTCCGTTCGCGTCCGACAGGACGTGCATCTTGGAACCCGGCTTGCCCCGGTCCACGGGGCTCGGACCTGTGTGTTCGCCCCCTTTTTGGCCCTCACGTGGGCGGCGAGCACGACGCGGGTGACGTCGATGAGGCCGGCGTCGTCGAGTTGGTGCAGCACGGCCTCGTGAAGCCGACCCCAGAGGCCAGCTCTGGACCAGATGAGGAACCGGCGGTGGGCGGTCGACTCCGAGATGCCGAAGCACAGTGGCAGAGCCCGCCATGCGCAGCCGCTGACCAGGACGTAGATGATGGCCGCGAACAGCGTCTCATCAGGCGTGTCCTGCGTTCCACCGCCTTGCGGACGCACCCGTGACGGAAGGATCAGCGGCTTCGCGATCTCCCACAGGCCGTCCGGAACTATCCAACTCCACGTACCCCGCCCCATGAACTGACCAACAACCGCCCCACCACATAGGACACGGTCTAAGTTGAGCCTTCAACTGTCGTGCTATGATCACGCCTCGACGCCGACGGGCAATGATCCACCTCCTCGCACGCCGCCCGAGCCGAGCACCCCAAATCCCTTCGCCGGACCGGCCGTTGAGACGCCATGCCCGCGCTCGCCCCGTGTGTGGACGCACGCGTACGTGTTCACCGCTCCGGCACGGGGCCGAGGGGCCTCCTCGGACAGCCGGGCTTCCGCCGCGTCACCGACCCGCACGCCGCGATCTCGCCATGCAGTTCCGAGGAGAGCCATGAACCGTCCAGAAGTGTCGATCAAGCAAGCGCGGCTCGCCGTGGGCCCCTTGAGCGTGCTGCTCTTCGCGCAGACGACGTTCTGGCTCCTGTACGACGTCGCCGACCGCGGCCTGCCGCACATGTGGTCCGCGTGGACCAACGGCCCAGTCTCCGGGCTCTCGGCGACGACCGCACTGGACTTCGGCCTGGCGGCGCTCCAACTCGGCGCCGCCTGCGGACTGGTGCTGCGGATACGGGGCGCCGGGGGCCTGCTGGTGACCGCGTGCGTCACGACCGTGCTGTTCCGGACGCCGGTCGTCTGGTACATGCTGCTCGACTCCGAGTCGGACCCCTGGTTCGGCGGCCTGGAAGGTCCCTCACTCACCGCGGTCGGCGTCAGTTGCCTCCTCGCGATCCTGGTCGCCGTCGCTCTGGGCGGCCTGCTGTTCCGGGTGCGCGGGCTCGAGCGTGACGCGGCCGCGGCCGCGGAGGAGGAGAGCCGCTCCGGCGCGATTCGCCCGGTGAAGGTCACGGCCTCGGCCTCGTGCACCCTGCTCGCCGTGCTGAACGTCTTCTACATCTGCCGCAACGTCCTGACGGCCGTGGAGGTGGGGCCCCGCGCGCTGGCGGATCTCCTCGTCGGCAGGGGGGTCGGCCGCGCGGTGCTCGGTGTCTCGTCACCGTGGCAGTGGGCCTGTCTGACCGTCCTGTGCGGAGTGGGCATGGTGCTCGCCGCCAAGCGCCGGCCGAGCGCGACCGGGTTCTCCGTCGGGCTGGCCCTGTTCATGATGCCGATCGCCTTCACCAAGCTGTGGGGCCTCGCCGGGACCGCCGACCTGCTGGCCTCCCCGCTCAACACGGTGCAGTCCGTCTTGGAGTTGGCGGGCTCGGCAGCCGTGGTAGCCCTGATCGTGGCGGACGTCCGCCGTGACCGCCCGGCGCCGCACGCCGTCCTCGAACTCACCCCGCCGCCCACCGGGGCGGACCCGGAGGCGCAGCGGGCCGACGCCGCCACGAGCGACGCCTGAGCGCGCAGACGCCGGTCCGGACGCCCGAGCGTCCGGACGCACGACCGTCCGGCGCGCCCGCCGAGCCGTTGCCCGGGTGGCGGGGCGGACACGTGGTCATCGCCACGGGTCCGCCACCGACCGGCGCCCTCCGCGACACAGGAGGTGTCCGAACCCACGATGCCGGTGCGCTGAGGGCGGCCGGATTCGGCAGCCCCGAGACGCTGCGACGCACCTTCGTGGCCCGGCTCGGTGTCTCACCAGGCCACTACCGAGCCCGGTTCGCCACGACGCACTCCGACCCCCGCCGAACTCGGACACCAGCCGCCGGCCGGAACGGGACCGCCGGCACTCCGCCGACTCCGACGCCGCACGAAGTGCCACAGTCCGCCGAGCGCGACCGCTGACCAGCGCTCGGCAGCCCCCTTGCCCCTGCCTGCGCCCGGCGAGCACCGGCCAAACGAGCCTTCGCGGGCCCGCCGTAGGGAGCTCTGAGAAAGTGGGGCCCGCCATCGGGTGTGCCGGTGCTGTTCTGCGGTGGTTCGACATCCGGCCGATGGCTGGAATGAGCGGCGAGGCCGTGGCACGGGCCGGCGTTCGCCTCCTGGCCGCCGACCGGCCGGGCCTCGGGGTGTCCGACGCGACGCCCGGGTGGACGCTGAGGGACTGGGCCCGCGACGTCCGCGAGTTCGCCCTCGCCCGAGTGACGCGACGCCCCCGGCCGACGCGGAGTGGGAGCCGGGGCGTCGCCGGCCAAGCCGGTCCCGGCGCGCGGGTGCCGACCGGTCGCGGCCGGGCCTTGGACGGCCGGACAGCGCCGATCGCGTCACCCACGACAGCGCACGGTTCGATGCGGCCTGCCGTAGGCGTGGCGCCCCGCCGCAGGCGGCGCGGAGGGAATGCCACGAACACTGCCGCCAGGCTACCCCCGGCAGCCGGGACTGTGGGTCACAGCTGCCGCCTCGACGGCCGCCGGAGCTGGTCACCGGCCCGGATGGTGGTCGGCCTCCGCGGTCACTTCGCGAAGGACGCCGCTCAGCCGCTCGGAGAGAGTGAGGACGTCGTTCATGCTGGTGATGTAGAGGTCACGCTTGCCCTCGTCGATGGCCTGTCGGCAGTTCGTGCCGATCAGCCGGCCCTGTGCCGGCAGCGTCGGCCGCTGCCGGGCCACGTCGGGATCGGGCACGGGGAAGTACGCACCGAGCCGCTGGGCGGCCGTCCGCAAGGCCAGGCAGTGCGGGCGTATGACGCGGGCCGCATAGCCGCGGTCGGTGAAGGCCTTGTCGTCCTGGAGGGCCTTCATGATGTTCAGCACTTCACCGGTCATCTTGACCAGCAGCTCTCTCCCCCCGAGACGCAGCCAGGCGTCCGTCTGGAGGGCGAGCACCTCCTCGGAGGGCCTGGTGTTCTGTGCCGGGACCAGATTCTGGCGGGTCAGCGAAGTACGCGCGCCGGAGTGTCCGCCGGTGCCCACGGGGAGGCTCGCCGCGGTGATCAGGGTGAGCGCGGTCAGGCAGACGGCCGCCACGGCCGCCTTGCGAGTCAGGGCGCGGGTGCGGGCTCCGGACCGCGCGGGACGGAGGCGCGTACGCCGGCCGCGGTCACCGGCGGCGTCCGGGCGCGGCCCGCGCGGTAACCGCCGTACCGCCGTGGCGACCACGGCCATGAAGACGGAGACGAACAGCGCCAGTCCCAGCACGAGCGGCAGCAGCAGCTCGGTCAACGGCCAGGCGCCGCCCGGCAACCAGGCGCAGGTGGTGCCCAGGGTGGCCAGGGCGCTCACGCAGCCGTCGGCCGACAGCAGCAGGAAGGCCGCGGTGACCCCGGCGAGTCCCGCCGTCCCGGCGGCGACGGCCGCGGCCGGCACCGGAAGCCGGGGTGTCACCGAGCCGGTCACCGCCGCCGTGGCCACCACCACTCCGGCGAGCACCACGAACAGCCAGGCCACCACCAGCAGGGCCTGCTGTCCCAGCGGCTGCCCGGCCGGCGGCCGCACGGCGTGGATCCGGGCCAGCACCACCACGACCCCCAGCCAGGCGCCGCCGGCCCCGAGGACCGTGGCCACGGCGAGGCGCCGGAACGACGGCAGCCGCCCGGCCCGCCAGACGGCGCCCTCCACCGGCGGCAGCGCACGGACCGCCCACGCCGGTGCGTTGTTCGCCGCCCCGCTCCCCCACGCCAGCAGGGGCAGCACCCACAGGGCCGTCACCGCCCACAGCAAGGGGTCCTGCTTCCACGGCAGGACCAATGTCAGCACCACCGCGATCACCGTGAGTGTGCTCGCGCCGAGCGCGGGGCCGGGCAGGTCGTGTTGGAGTGCCGCGCGGATCGCGGGCTCCGAGAACGGCCAGCCGGCCGCGAAGACCCTGCCGCTGCTCTGCCACCAGTCATACGTCAGGGCGAAGGTGACCAGGGTGGCCGTGAGACCCGCGGCGAAAACCGGCCGCAGGCGGCTTCCCCGCCAGCAGTGCAGTGCGAGGTCGGCGAACTGCGCCGTCCAGCAGGTGACGACGACGCTGATCACGACGAGCAGTGCGAACACCTCCGGGTGTCTGGGCAGCACCCGCCACCCGGAGACACCGCCGGTCAGCACCTCTCCGAGGACGAGTCCCGCCCCCAGCCACCACCCGGCGCGCAGTCCCGAGGGCGCTCGAACGCCCGTCAGCACGGCCCGGGCCGCCGCACGCCACAGGTTCACGGCGACCGTCGTCGCGATCAGACCGGCGACCGTGGCAGCCGCCAGACGCACCACCCACCCGGCTCCGAAGCCGTAGAGCTGTCCGGCGCAGATCGAAGCGGTCGCACCCGTGAGGAACAGGGTGAGCGCGGAGGAGTGGAACAGTTCCTCCGCGTCGGCGAGCGCCCGTCTGCGCCGATCCCAGCTGGGGTGACTCCGCCACGCGGCGGCCAGGGCCCGCGCGGCGCGGCCGAGCCTGCCATGGTCCGGGGCCGCGGACTCGGTCGCGCCGCCCCAGCCCGCCGGGTCGGCCCCCCACCTGATGGCGTCGGCGTCGGCGTACAGCTCGCGGGCGCGCAGGATGTCGGCGCGTGTCAGGAAGACGAGGGCGATGAGCACCGCTGTGGACGCCGCGTCGCGCGAGGTGGCCACCAGCGACGGCGGACCGAAGACCGCCGAGGATAGGGCGTCGCGCAGGGCCAGCGCCGTCCAGACCAGGTAACCCGGAAGGACGGCGAGCAGGAAGACACGCCACAGGGCCACCGTCGCGTAGGTGATGTCGACGTCCCGGTTGTGGATGTGGGCCAGCTCGTGCAGGACCACGGCGCGGAACCTCCGCGCGTCGCTGTCACGGATGGCGACGAGGCCGCCGTGCAGGCAGACGACGTGGCGGCGCCACCGTCCGAAGACCACGGCGCTCACCGTACGTGCCGCGGGCGACACGACGAAGCGCGGCCGCCGCGAGAGACCGGCGACGCCGACGAGTTCGTCGAGAACGGCGCCCAACTCGCCGTGTGGGTCGATCACTTCGACCGGCACGAGCCTGCGGCTGCGCTGCTTCCACCTGGGCAGCGTCCAGTAGAGGACGCCGGCGGCCAGCACCAGTGCCATGACGGCGGCCGGCACCGGCCAGGGGGAGGCGTGCGTGACGAAGCGGTCCACACATGCGCGGAACGCCTTGTCGGACCGCAGCGTGGCCAGGCTCGCACCCAGAAAATCGGCCCGCGGATCGGATCCGGAGGCCAGGGCGCAGCCCGAGGCCATGTTGCGGGGGTCGGCCAGCGAGTGGAAGACGGCCGACGCCACGGTGGCGCTGCTCGTCACGAAGAGGGAGATGAGCAGGAGGAACCGCGGTCCGGTACCGGCGCCGAGGAGGCGTTCGTCCATGCGCCCGGGAAGGGGTGACGGTGCCGTGTCCGTGCCCTTCTCCGTGTCGGGGTCGGGGCTCATGCGCGGCCGCCCCGATCACCCCGGTCCCTTGCGCGGCCGGCCGAGGTACCGTCGTTCGCCGGGGTGGCCCGGTGTGGGGCGCCATAGTCCGGTCCCGGCTCGGCGTCGTCGGGTTCCGGTTCGGTGTCCTCGTTCAGTTCCGGCTCGGCGTCGTCGTCTGGTCCCGGTTCGGTGCCGTCGTCCAGCCGAGGCTCGACGGGTAGTACGAGCCGGGCCACGACCCGTTCGGCGAGCGCCTCGGCCGCCTCGCGCTCCAGCCCGCTCTCCACGGCGAGCTCCGCCACCCGCGACCGCACGGCTTCCAGTTGCTCGGATGTCAGAGGCGGGAGCAGGCGGGACTGTACAGGCTGGGCCGGCCGGCGCCTGATCCGGCGCAGCCACGGACGCGCCCGCCGGCCGGCGGAGGCGACGGTGGCGGACACCATCTGCCGTGCCGCTTCGTCCAGCGCCATCCACACCACGGGAGTCAGCAGGGTCGCGGCCTCGCCCAGCCCGAATCCCAGCGGGTCTCGGTGCCGACCCCGCGCGAGCCGCCGCAACGCGGTGTCGTCGTCCACCAGGAGCAGGGCGTCGAGCAGGATCAGCTCATGCGGCGCCAGCTCGCCGACGACGTCCCGGACGACGTCTCGCACCGGTGTGCCCGCAGGCGTTTCCGGTCGCCCGTTCATCACATCCCCCGTTGTCACGTCCGTGCACCAGGTCCAAGGTAATGCAGGAGGACGTCGGACTTGCCGAAATCGCTTGCGGCGAGGCCAGGTTGACGTGAATCGCCCCGGGCGTCGAGCGCCTCCTGGACGAGCGGACGGACTGTCGGCAGTGGATCGGACTCCGGCCAGAGTCCGGTATCAGAGCCCGCCGATGGCGTGCCGGCGACCAGACCCGACTCCTCTGCGGGAGAGCGACCGTGGGCATCCTGCTCATCGCCGGCTTGTGGCTCGACGGATCTGCCTGGGACGCCGTCGTGCCGGAAGTCACCGCGCTGGGCCACCACCCCGTGCCGCTCGCCCTCCCGGGCCAGGGCGACGGCGCGGCCTCCGCGACGCTTGACGACCAACGGGCCGGTCCGGGTCGGGCGTGGGGGTGGGTGGGCGGCGGGCGGGAAGTGGGCCCAATGGGCGGTGTCGAGGCGGTAGCCGGGCTCCAGACCCGCACGGTATTCGGCTCGCTGATGTCCAGGCAGTGCATTGCGATGGCAGCGGCCACGATCCGGTCGTCCAGGTACTTGAGGAGCTGGGACCGTGGTCGGCAGGGGATCGGGGCGGCCGACACATGCCGACGACCGTAGCCAGTCAGTTGTAGTCAGCCGGTTCCCTTCACACAGAAGACCGTGTCCTGACACAATCGGGGCACTGCGGACACAGAGGGGGGCGGGGTTGTTAGGCGGAGGGGTCCACGTTCTTGAGGTTTCGGTGTCGGATCCGGGCGAGCTGCGGTCGCTCCGCGAGCATCTGCGCCGAGTTCCCGGAGTGGAGATCATTCAGCTTCCAGGAACGCTTGCGGACGGGGAATTGGGCGCCTGGGATGTGCTCCAGGTGGTGGCCGCCGGCAGCGGGGCGCTTGCGGTGGCAGCCAGGACGCTTCCCGCATTCATCCGGTCCCGCCGTTCCAACGTATCGGTCACCGTAAAAACCGCAGACAGGACGGTGACCATAACCGTCGACAACGTTGATGACGTGATGCCCGTCGTCGAGAAGGTGTTGGATGCCTGACGCCCTGGACGGCGACTTCTCGCGGTCCCGGGCCGTCTTGATCGGCACCTGGGATTACAGCAACCTAGGGGCGGTGCCAGCGGCCGAGCACAGTTTTGACCGGATGCGGGACTTACTCACCAGCCCGCTGTGCGGCAGCTGGCCTCAGGAGCGAGTGTCGGTCATCGGCAATCGGGCCAGGCTCGGTGAGCTGCCGCACGAGCTGGTGTTGTGGTTGTGCGACGCAGTCGATGTCGCGCTGTTCTACTACGTGGGCCACGGCCAGTACGACAATGACGACAGGCTCTGCCTCGCGCTGGGCGACTCCAGCCCCGACCCAGTCCTGCGCACCACCACCAGCCTCACCTTTGACGCGGTTCGCCTCGCTTTCCGGGCCAGCAAGGCGGCCACAAAGATCGCAATCCTGGACTGCTGCTTCGCAGGTCTGGCGGCTGGCCAGGATAGCAAGTTGGCCGGCGCCCCAGACATGCCGCGTTCACCGGGCTTCTACTTGATGATGGCCAGCGGTGAGTTCAACACAGCCTGGTTCGAGACCACGACGGATAGCCCGCGCCCCCAGACCTACTTCACCAAGTACCTGGTCGACATCATCGAAGGCGGTATCCCGGACCAGCCAGCCGGGCTTACTCTTGGTCCGATCTTCGACAAGGTCGCCGACGCGTTGGTGCGCGACGGTAAACCCGCCCCAGGCTGCCGTGTCAGCGATCATGCAGCTGACTTCGTATTCGCCCGAAACCGTGCAAATTCAGCAGTGTTCAGCGCGGCGCCGACAGCGGCTGACGATGCGATGACGGCACCGTACTCCGATATGGACGCCGATGAGATGTACTCCGCCGCCTACAGGCTGGAATCGGACTGGAGTAACGGACTGAAGAATCTAGTCAAGGTAGAGGCACTGTACCGCAAAGCCGCCGAGTCGGGGCACACCGATGCGATGAGCCGATTGGGTCTTCTTCTGGAAGGCCGAACACGCGCCTTGCTTGACGGGAGTTCGCCCGACGAGCCGCTTGATGGAGATATCGATGCGGCAATGTATTGGTATAAGAAAGCGGCACGGTGCGGAAATATCTTCGGAGCATTTTGGCTTGGGCAACTTTATGAGGACCGACTGGGGAACTGGCCTGAAGCGCTGAAGTGGTACCAAGTCTCCGCCCGCGGCGGCCACGAGGGCGCACAACGAGCATTGGACGGATTGCGACAGAGACAGGCCCTGGGACTCGGCCCACTGGCCCACGCGCATGCTTGCGAGGGGAAAGATCGTCAGACAGCGCGGCCGAAACTGCACAGCAGAAAGGACGACATGGGTAAAGAACGAATCCCTGGGCATGGCGAACTCCTCGTCAAGGTAATGTCCGGTGAGGCAACACAGGACGAGGTGGCGCGGCTCGGTGAAAATTATGAGCAATGGTTGGAGCAAGAGTGGGAAGGGGATCAAAGTCGCGCACTTGCCTTTTGCGTCGAGGCACTGGTAGAGGCTTTCGGTGGCCCCCGCGGTGAATGGGGAACGCTGACGAAGGAGGAAGGCGTCGCCATCCTTCAGTTCTTCACACTCTCGTTCCTTCCTACTCGGTCCAGCCGTGACGAGGACGCCTGCAGCCTCCGGGACGTGGTCCGCAATGGAGGAACAACGCTCCGCGATTACGCTCATAAAGTCATGTGAATCGCCGCCCTCGCCTGTCCAAGAGGCGCTGGGGCCGCGGCGGCCGGGGCGCCGGTGCTGCCGCTGGACCGGGCACCGGAGGCGGCAGAGCAGTGGGGCGTGCGGCTGTGCTCGCTGTGCGGCGCGGCCGTCGAACTGGACCCCGCCTCAAGGGCTTCGAACACGGGTGCGGCGAACCGTAACCGGCGGCGTCGGGACGGCGTTGAACGAGGCATTGCGTGCATCAATCCGACCCCCGCGGATACGCGAGCGAGCCCGGACCAACTGGTCCGGGCTCGCGGGCTTGAGGAACGGGCTGCTACAGGTCCGAACTCCACGTGCTCGATGTCCGTGAAACGGACCTCCTCCAGCTGACCGGCGCGGCGGCCGCTGTCCTGGAAGTAGACCTCACGGGGCGCGTCGGCGGCGATCTGCTGGAGCCGCTGGTCGCCGGCGCCGGCCTCCTGGGCGTCGCAGAGACGGGCAGCGTACTGCGGGCCCAGCGCCATGGTGAGGTGCCGGAGCAGGGACTCGTCGGTGGAGCCGATCGGCCCGGTGTGGCCGAGCCGGGCCCGGGTGTCGATGCCGATGCCGCCGGTGATCGCCGCGCGCTCCTTGGCCCGAACGCGGATCTGTGGACACCAGCGGCTGAAGCTTCCCGAAGCCGGGCGCTTCAGCGAACACCGTCGGGCTTCGGACCGGTCCGCGGCGCAGCCTCCCGGGCGCAGAATGAGGTCGACGCGACTGACCGGCTGCCGCCGAGCAGGGGGGCCTTGCTGTTGCGGACCCGCACGCGTAGTCGGTGGCGAGTTGATACCGCCATCCGGCACGGGTGCCGTACACGGTCGCGTCCGTAACGGTCCGGGGCGACGAGGTGGGCCGCGTCGACACAAAGGCTCCTGGCATCGAGACGTCACCCCCCCCCCGGCCGCGCGGTCGTTCGGCAGCCGGCGAGCAGCAGTACGAGGGCGCCGACGCAGCGCGCGATCTCGAAGCCGAAACGGCGGACGTCTGCCTCTGGACTCGGGGAAAGCGGGTCACGGCGGCAGGCCGTGCCGTGCCGGGGAGTGATGTCGAGGGGAGTGAGAGGGCCCCGCAGCCGCCTCCCGTGCAACGCGCTGGCCGGACGGCAGGTCGAGGACCGGCTGAGTGCGGCGCCCCATCCATCATGGCGCCCGCGGAAAGCCCTTCGACCACGGCTGTCTCCTGTTGCTCAACGCCGACCGGGTCGAGGGCCGTCAGGGCTCCTTTCCCGCAGGACGCTCAGCCGTCGCCGGTACTCGTCCTCGTCGATCTCCCCATGGGCGAAGCGATCGGCAAGGAGCTGTTCTGGGGAGGTTCCCGGCAGCCGGCTGCCGGCAGGGTCGCGGTCCTCTCCCGGCCTGGCCAGAGAGCGGTACAGAAGAACACCGAGGGTAATGATCAAGGCCCAGAAGAGGACCATGCCGACGGACATGGCGAACCAGCCCCATCCGCCGTGGCCATACCAGAATCCCACGATGGCTCACCTCCTGAAGGGCGCCGGGAGCAACGGGGCCGGTGCCTGTGGCTGCCGAAGTGTCTGCTCCTCAGACGTACCGCCGACCTTCCCGCACGTCCTGAGCCGGTCGGACCAACATGAGGGGCCGGTGGTCCCCTATCGAGGTGGCGCTGACCCAGTGAGGTGGTCCTGCGGGGCTTTCTGCCGCTCCCCCGGCAGGGTCACTCGGCCCGCACAGTGCCCGGTCAGCCCCTGTGCGGCCGGGCCCCGCCGCTGGACGCTGGACGCGGGATCGTCCGGAGGGAGAGGTCGTGATGACCGGCATCCAGGAAGCCCCGGTGCACGCCCTGCTGGCCGACGGGACCACTGTCCGCATACGGCCGGCGGGTCCGGCGGATCACGAAGAGGTGCAGCGGCTGTACGAGGAGATGTCACCGCAGAACCTGCGGTTGCGGTTCTTCTCCCTCAACCCGGCCTCCGCCCGACAGGCCGCCGACCGGGTGGTCAAGGGCGAACGCCCCGGCTACCGCGCGCTCGCGGCCGAGTGCGGTGGGCGGCTGGTGGGGCTGGCCGAGTACCAGGTGCTGCCGGGCGGCGGCACGGCGGAGATCTCCGTGGCGGTGGCCGACGACTGGCACCACCGTGGTGTGGGCACCCTCCTGCTGGAACACCTCGCGGACGCCGCACGTACGGCCGGGATCAGCGCGTTCAGCGCCGATGTGCGCGCGGCCTCCAGGAGGAGGGTCAGGTCCGCACGGTCCCGCAGCCGGATCAGCCGCCCCGGATCGAGGTCGCACTCCGCGAGTACGGTGCCGGCGGGAAGGGCCTCTCCGCGCCCCCTCGCGCGGGACAGCACCGCCGGACCGCCCCCTCGTCGTACCGGCATGGATCGCCGACCACGACGGCGGCGACACGCGGGGGTGGGCGGCCCCATCCGGTGTGTGGCACCGGCACGGATCGGGTCTGCCGGCCCCAGCCCGGCGACACGCCGCGCGGTTTGAGCCGAAGGGCCCATGGCCGGGGTCCGGCCGGCCCGTGGCACCGGCTTCCGAGGGAGCGCACGCTGGGATCGAGAGCCCAGGAAGGGAGCCGGTGCGATGACCTCCGGAACCACCATGAGCACGGCGCTTGAGCCCGTGCACCGCGAACGGCTGATGCGCCTCGCCCGCGAGGTCTCCTTCGAGGCCGGGACCCGTCTGTTCGAGGAGGGCCGGCATGCCGACCGCTTCTGGATCGTCCGCACCGGAACCGTCGCCCTCGATCTGCACGTGCCCGGCCGACACCCGGCCGTGGTCGAGTCGCTCGGGCACGGCGAACTGGTCGGCTGGTCCTGGCACTTCCCGCCGTACCTCTGGCACCTGGGCGCCGAGGCAATGACTCCGGTACGGGCCTGGGAGTTCGACGCCGAGGCGGTGCGCGCGATGTGCGCCGCCGATCCGGCGTTCGGACGGGCTCTGGCGGTGTGGGTGGGATGTGTGGTCGCCCAGCGGCTGCACGCCACCCGGGTCCGGCTGCTCGACCTGTACGCCCCCTACGGCAGCGGTGACCTGGTGTGACCGCGCACCCGCGCCTTCCGGCCGAACGGCAGAGGGAAGAGAACGATGAGAACGAAGAGAACGAAGAGAACATGGACACCAGCCCGCACCGGGTGAGTGACGTGATGACGCGGGCCGTCGTCGCGGTGGGCCGCAAGGCCCTGTTCAAGGACATCGTCGAACGCATGGAAGAGCGGAAGGTCAGTGCACTTCCCGTGCTGGAGGGCGACGGACGGGTGATCGGGGTGGTGTCCGAGGCGGATCTGCTGCCGAAGGAGGAGTTCCGGGACAGCGACCCGGACCGGTTCACCCAACTGCGTCGGCTGTCCGACCTGGCGAAGGCCGGGGCGGTGCGCGCGGAGGAGCTGATGAGCTCCCCGGCCGTCAGTGTTCATGGAGACGCCACGCTCCCCGAGGCGGCACGGATCATGGCCTTGCGGCACGTCAAGCGGCTCCCCGTGGTGAATGCCGAGGGCGTCCTCGAAGGCGTGGTCAGTCGCGGGGATCTGCTGAAGGTGTTCCTGCGTCCCGACAACGATCTGGCGGACGAGATCCGCCGGGACATTGTCGACGTTCTCTTCCCGGCACCGGTCGAGCCCGTGCACATCGTCGTCAGCGACGGCGTCGCGACCCTCACGGGACGCGTCCGGGACGCCGCACGGATCCCGCTGGCCGCGCGCCTGGTCAGGGGTGTGGAAGGGGTGGTGGGCGTGGACTGCCGGCTTGCCGCCGCCGGCTCCGACGCCGGGTAACGCCCTCAGCGGCGACCCGATCGGCGTTCATTGCAGCATCTGACCTTCCGGCTCGGCCTCTTCCGCCGGGCCGCTCCCGCACCAGTCGGGGTCGACCTGATCCCACTCCTGGTCCCACTCGGCTGGGCCGCCGCCGGAGCAGTCGCGCCCGCCACGACGGCACCGGTCCCACGAGGGCACCGGTCTCAGCACCCGTCTGCAGCCGGCGGCTCACACCGTCCGGCGGTCGTCGTAGCCGCTGTCGGCAGGCGGGCTCCCGGCCACCGCGCCGGTGAGAACGGCGGACGTGTGTCCCGGCGCGCCGCTCAGTACCACCGACCCCACACCGGCATCAGCGGCCACCCACCAGCCAGCCGCGTCACCAACCTGTCCGAACAGCACACCTAGCGCCGCCAACACCCGCCAGGCCTCCGCGGAGGACGAGGGCCCGGGTGACGAGCACGATCGCAGGCCTCGACGTCCCTTCGTCGGCAAGCGGTCGGCGGTCATCAGGCAGGGGCCGTCGGCCGCGAGTCCGGCAGGTCGGGGTCGAGATCCGGATGGCGGGGCGGGTCGGTGAGCGCGCAGTGCACGTTCACCACGCCCGGCACGGCGCGCGCGAGGCGGGCGGCGAGCGGTATCACGGCCGTCTCGCGCACTCGGCCAGTGAGAGTCACGACACCGTCCCGCACCTGGATCCGGACGGTTTCGGCGTGCGCGCCGAGGAGCGGCGCGACGACCTCGCACCTCACTTCTTCGGCTATGTCCGCGTCATCCCGGAGAAAGACCTTCAGCAGGTCGGACCGGCTGACGATGCCCCGGAGGGTCCCATCGTGCCCGACGACCGGCAGCCTCTTCACCCGGGTGTGGGCCATGACGCGTGCGGCGTGGGCGAGGGGGGCGTCGGGTGCCACGGTGACGGCCGGAGCGGTCATCAGCTCACCGGCGGTCACCGCATCGCCCTTGACGACGTCGGCGACGTGCCGCACCAGCCCATGATGGCCCGAACCGCCTTCGCCGTACTCCTCCTTGGGCAGCAGGTCGGCCTCGGAGACGATGCCGACGACGCGTCCGCTGTCATCCAGCACAGGGAGGGCGCTGACCCGCCACTCCTGCATGGTCCGCACGATGTCCTTGAAGGCCGCCCGCGCGCGCAGGGCGACGACCCTGCGGGTCATCACGTCGTTCACGACGGTGGGAGTGCCGCTCATGGCGTCCTCCAGGGCGCAGTGCCGTAGTGGGACACCTTCAGGCTGCACCGGCGAGCGTTGTTCGGACATGGGCCGAGTGGCCCGTTCCCGAGCCGCCGGCCCCACCGTTCCGTCTCCTAGGAACGGGGAAGAGGCACCCGCCAGCGCACCAGGGAGCCGCCTTCATCAGGGCTGGACACATCGAGGTGCCCTCCCAGCTGTTCCGCCCTCTCGGCCATGTTGCGCAGCCCGCTGCGCCGACCGGAGGGCGGGATACCGACGCCGTTGTCCGAGACCGTCAGGGAGACCTCGCGGCCGTCGGTCGTCAGGACGACCTGTGCCCGGTCGGCGCGAGCGTGCCGGGCGATGTTGGTGAGTGCCTCGGAGAGGACGGCCACGACCTGGTCGGCGATCTCGTGCGGCACGTCCGTGTCGACGAGGCCTTCCATGCGCACGCTGGGCGCGAATCCGAGCACCGGGGCCTCCTCCCCGACCATGCGCACGACCCTGGCTCGCAAACCGGCGTCTGCGCTGCCCTCGCGCGCTCGCAGCCCGAAGATGGTGGTGCGGATGATCCGGATGGTCTCGTCCAGGTCGTCCACGGCCCGCAGGACGCGCTCGGACGCCTCCGGATGCTCAATGAAGCGGCCCGCGCTCTGCAGTGTCATACCGGTGGCGAAAAGACGCTGAATGGCCAGGTCGTGCAGGTCCCGGGCGATCCGGTCGCGGTCCTGGAGCACCGCGATCCGCTCGGCGTCCTCGCGACGCTCGGCCAGTTCCATGGCGATGGCGGCCTGCGCGGCGAAGCCCCCCAGCATGTCGGCCTCCTGCCCCGAGAACACCGGCCGGCCCGCTTCACGGGCCACCAGCACCGCGCCTCGTACGCCGCCTTCCCCGGTGCCGATCGGGACGGCCACGGCGGGGCCGAGTCCGTGGAAGCGCGGAGGTTCATGGGAGATCCGCCGGTCCTGATGCACATCGTCACTGATGACCGGAGCAGCCGCGGAGAAAGCAAGCCCCATCAGTGTCCCCGACAGGGGGAGCACCAATCCCTGGTGCACCGTCGCGTCCACGCCCACGGCGATCTCCACCGTGAGAGAGTCCCGCACGGGCAGCGCGACCGCCGCCAGCGCCGATCCCATGATCTCGCGGGCCCGTTCCGCGATCAGTTTGAGGGCCTCGGCGCGTTCACTGCCGGACATCAGGCAGTGCGTGATCTCTGCGTTCGCCCGCAGCCACCGCTCCCGCAGCCGGGACTCCTCGTACAGGCGGGCGTTGTCGATCGCCACGCCGGCGGCCACGGCCAGCGTGGACAGCACCGCCTCGTCCTCCTCGTCGAACTGCACACCGCCGCGTTTCTCGGTCAGATACAGATTGCCGAAGACCTGGTCGCGGACCCGGATGGGAACGCCCAGGAAGCTGTTCATCGGCGGGTGGTGGGCCGGGAAACCGTACGAGGCCGGGTGTTCGGAGATCTTCTCCAGCCGGAGCGGCTCCGGGTTCCGGATCACTTCACCGAGGATGCCGTGGCCCTGCGGGAAGGGGCCGATCGCAGTGATCTGCGCCTCGGTGACCCCGATGGTGTGAAAGGCCGACAGGGTGGTGCCGTCGGGACCGATGACCCCGAGGGCGGCGTATTCCGCGTCGACCAATACGGCGGCGGCCTCCACGATCGAGCGCAGCGCCTGCTCGAGGTCGAGCTCCCGGCCGACGGAGAGGACCGCCTCCAGCAGGCTGTGCACCCGGTCCCGGGTGCCACGGGCCGCGTCGATCCGGGCCTGCAGCTCCTCCAGCAGCTCGTCGAGCTTCAGCTCCGGCAGCCGTACACGGTGCTCTTCCGAGTTCGCCACGACGCTCCTTCATGTCCCCACGTACGCACGTCCGGACGGTCGCGGTCACCACCCACGGTAGTCGCGCCCTGCGAGAAACGGCAGCACGCCCGCTCCATGACGGAAGGACCGTTCGTACCCAGAGGCGCGCACAGGGCCGGTCGGCCCACCCGTGGGGACCGGGTGCACCTGCCCCGGCGCGTGGCTTCGTCCCAGGCTGGGGGTACAGAGGCCGCACAGCCGAGGAGTCCGCTATGTGTACGACTTCCAGGACGGTGGCCGTGACCTGGCCGACCTGCTCGGCGGCAAGGGCGCGAACCTGGCCGAGATGACCCGGCTGGGGCTGCCGGTACCGCCGGGACTCATCGTCACCACCGAGGCGTGTCACGCCTTCCTGACCTGCGGTGAGGAGCCGGAGGGCCTCTCTGTGGACGTTTCCAGGCACCTGTCGACGCTGGAGAGGGCCGCAGGGCGGCTGCTCGGGCAGGCGGATGACCCGCTGCTGGTCTCCGTCCGCTCGGGGGCCCGGTTCTCGATGCCCGGCATGATGGAGACCGTCCTGGACATCGGGCTGAACGACGCATCCGTGCTCGGCCTCGCCAAGGCGTCCGGCGACGAGCGCTTCGCCTGGGACTCCTACCGCCGGCTCGTGCAGATGTACGGCACGACGGTGATGGGCGTCGACCAGGCCCTCTTCGACGAAGCCATGACCTGGTTGAAAGAGGCTCGTGGAGCCCCCGACGACCTCCGTCTGGATGCCTGCGACCTGGCCTGGCTGGTGGAGGCGTACAAGCGGCTGATTCGCGACCGGACCCATCGGTACTTCCCGCAGTCCCCCGCCCGGCAGCTGCAGGAGGCGATCCTCGCCGTCTTCCGGTCCTGGAACGCCGAGCGCGCCCCTCTGTACCGGCGGCGCGAGCGCATCCCGGACGGCCTGGGCACCGCCGTCACCGTCCAGCGCATGGTGTTCGGCAACCTGGGCACGGACTCGGGCAGCGGTGTCGCCTTCACCCGCGACCCGGCCACCGGGCGGCCCGGCCTGTACGGCGACTACCTGCCGAACGCCCAGGGCGAGGACGTGGTGTCGGGCGTGCGGGACGTCGTGCCGCTGTCCGAGCTCGAGCGGCTGGACCCACGCTCGTACCGGCAGCTGCGCGAACACGCGCGGACGTTGGAGCGGCATTACCGCGACCTGTGCGACATCGAGTTCACCATCGAGCGCGGAACGCTGTGGATGCTGCAGACCCGGGTGGGCAAGCGCACCGCGGAAGCCGCTTTCACCATCGCCGCCGAGCTGGTGCAGGAAGGTCTGATCAGTTCGGACGAGGGCCTGGCGCGGGTGAACGGTGACGGGCTGGCCCTGCCTTTCCCTCGGGTTCGTAAGATCAGCGGAGACGAGCAGGCCGAATCTGTGCTGGTGACAGCGGTGCAACGGTCCAGGAGGCGTCCGCGACAGTGTCGCGGACGGGCCTCTAGATTTGAGGGCCGTCGAAGCCCCAGGGCTCCCCTCTTTGACTCACGATGCACGGTAGCGACGAGCTGTCCACGCTGCTCATTGCTTCACACCCGGAGTGTGCCAATCGGCGAACCAAATCGGCACGAGTCAAGTACGGTCATGGCACATGGAGGCAGAAGAGGTTGAGCGAGTAGTTCGAATGGCGCACAAGGCTTCCGCCCGGGTGGTCGATCGGATGGAAGGCGACGAGGCAGAAACTCGGAAAGCGATGGACGCGTATGCAAAGCGTGCCGCGTTTAACGACATACTGGACGAGTTCGCCGCCAGCATGGAGGGCATTTGGGCTGCATGTGCCGAGATGACCTCCCCCGACTACGTCCATCCGTACATCGACATTCCCCGCTTGCAGTTCGCCCTCAGCTCGCTCCTCGAAACCCGATCCACGCCCTTCGGAGTGCCTCTTTTCGAGCTGGTGTACACGGGCAGAGCGCACCTCGCCGTTATCGTTGCCGAACTTGACCGACGTGAGCTTGATTCTGCTCCAATCGGCTCGCGCCCGCCTGGCCCAGGGTTTTACCAACGTCAGCAGGCTCGTGCCGAGGCCGCTGCTGAGGAACAGCGCCGCGTCACAGCGCGACCAGGAGGGAACCCGGCGAATGGCGACTCGGTTCCCGGGACGGTCAGCCCCTACGACGATCTACGCGAACCGTGGTATCGCCGTCTGCTGGGCCGGAACCGGGGCCGACGGTAGGCCACGGTGACTGGGCTGGTCCAGAGCGCCCTCGGCGGCGGGCGCGCCTTGCTGGTCGGCTGGATCCTGCCCAGCCTGATCAATGTGCTGATCTTCGGGTTCGTGGTGGTGCCGAAGCTCAGCAGTTTCACCTCGCTCGAGGCCGAGAAGGGCCAGGCCGCGATCTTCGGCCTGGTCGCCACGGCGGTCCTCGGCCTGGTCCTTGCCGCCCTGCAGACGCCGCTCTACCGCGTCCTTGAGGGATATCGCGGCTGGCCCCGGTGGCTTGCCCAAGCACGGCGTCGACATCATCTGGCCCGCAAGCACCTGCTGCGCAATCGCGTGGACGCCCTGGCCCTGACAGATCAGGAACGAGCAGGTCATCTGGCCGCTACCGACGAGTCCGCGCTTGCCGCCTTCCGTGCCCACCCGATCATCAGCCGCTACCTGACTGCGGACATGCGCAAGGGCGATGCCTGGTTCGCGCTCCTCAACGAGCAGCTGCACCGATACCCCTTGGACGACCGGCAGGTCACCCCAACGCGGCTCGGCAACGCGATCCGACGGTTCGAGGAGTATGGCTATGACCGCTACCGACTCGACTCACAGGTGCTCTGGCACGAACTCAACGCCGCTGTCCCCGACATGGCACGCCAGCAGACCGACGAAGCCCGGATGAGCGTCGACTTCTTCGTCAGCTTGCTCTACGGGCACCTGCTCGTCGTTGCGGCTGCCATCGCCGACCTCGCTCTCGGCAACGCTGCGCGCCCCTGGCTGGTGGCCGCAACCATTGCGGTTCTGCCGCCGCTCACACTTCTTTGGTATCACCTGGCGGTCGTGGCCACCGACGAATGGGCAGGCGCGGTCCGGGCCATGGTCAACCTTGGCCGACACCCCTTGGCCTCCGCGCTCGGACTCACGATCCCTGACGGAGTCGAGGAGGAGCGCGCCATGTGGCACCTGGCCAGCGATCTCGTCCGCAGCGGCTTCCACCCGGGACAGACCGCGCTGGACACCTACAGGACCGCCCTCGGGGAGTCGAGCGCCAGAGGCGAGCCGACACCCACCCAGCCGACACTGCCCGCGGCTCGCCCGTCTCCAGCCGCAGACGACACATCGCCAAGTTAGGGCGGGCCATCTGGCGCATGACGGGCATCGCCCTTGCGCCTGCTGTTCCTGGTGATCACGCAGTCTCCGTTCGCGCTTGCAGTGATCGTGGTGGCGCAAATCATCCTGGACCGCTATCACGCCGCGAAGTACCCCGATCTGGGCGCGCAACCTTTTGGCGTCGGACTCGCGCCGGGTGCCGTGAGCCGATGTGCAGAAGAACCAGGGCTCGCCGGTGGCCGTTCCGTCGGGCCTCGCGAACACCCTCGTCATCATCGCCGACAACACGGTGCACCCTGCGATCAACGCGACCGCGCTGGCGGTGGCAGCGATGGGGCAGTCAGCGGTTGACCTGGGTTATCAGCTCGCGATTGGCCGCCCGCGCCGCGGCGAGGTCCTCGTCCCGCTCGGCGAGTTCTGCGCGGAGGTCGAGGATCTGCTGTTCCAGCTCGGTGACCCGGCGGGTGAGCGTTTCGACGTCCGTTGGGGCGCCGAGGCCGGAGGCTTCCCAGGCCGCCTGCCCCAGGGTCTCGGAGAGGCGTCGTTCGAGCCGGGTGATGTGTGTGGACAGGCGGCTGTTGCGGGCCGTGAGGTTCGCGACGTCAGCCAGCAGGGACTGGCGGCTGACCTGCGTACTCGCCGTTGTGCCGGGCGGGGGCTCGGCTGCGCGGGCAAGAACGGCCGCGTGCAGCTCGTCGTGACGGTGAATCAGGCCGCGGTGAACGCCGGCCGCGCGGGCGACCGCGGAGACGCTGATCTCCTCGCCGTCGGCGGCGAGCTGGTCCAGGGCTTTCAGGACGCGGGACCTGCGGCGTTCGGAGTCCGCGGCCCGCGCCTTGGCCAGGTGGTCCGGTGATGTCGTCATGCGTGGCGCTCCAGTCGCAGGTTCGGCTCCGGGGCCCGGATGCCGGGCATGCCGAGGGACACCGTGCGGGTCTTGCGCAGGGTCCGGGTGGCATCCTTGATCTGTTCGCGTTCGTCGTCGGTGAGCCCTTCGAGGTCGGTCTCGACACGGCGGATCAGGGTGACGGATGCGCTTGATCTCCTCTTCGGACGGGGTCGATTCGGTGCGGGCCCAGTCGTCCAACTCGGTCGCGGCTGTGAGGCGTTCACGGTCTCGCAGCAGCGTGTCGAGGTAGGCCCGCAGCTCCGGCAAGTACGACGGGTCGGTGCGGAAGTGATCGCAGCCGACGCATCGGAACCGGAACGGGCAGCCGAGGCCGCCGGCCTTGACGTTCGTCGGCTCGACGCAGATGCCATAGGGGACGGACACCTGGCCGATCCGCAGGCGGGCGTGTTCGTGCTCCAGGAGCTGGCGGGCCTGGGTCCAGATCCGGTTTCCGTGCCGGTCGAACTGGTGCGAGACGAGCTTGTCGACCGCAGCCCGGGTCCGCTTCTCCGTCACCCGATAGTAGGTTTGTGTAGTTTGCAACGATCTATGCCCCATTAGCTCACGAAGCACTGGCCGCCGACGGGCAACCGGACGCGCACTACGTGGAGTTGCTCGCCGCGGTGAACCGGATGCACGAGGAGAACCCGATGCTGGGCCTGCGGGGCGTGCGGCTCGGCCTGGTGGTTCCCAGCCTGGTCGCGATGCAGGTCCGGGCGATCGCCGAAGCGGTGGTCGAGCGCACCCGGGCGGGTGGCTCCCCGCGGGCGGAGATCATGGTGCCGCTCGTCGGCGCCGTCGAGGAACTGCGGCTCGCCCGCGAGGAGGTGGCGCGTGTCCTGGCCGAGGTCGGCGAGGAGACTGGCGTACCCGTCCCCTGCCCCGTCGGTACGATGATCGAGCTGCCCCGGGCCGCTCTCACGGCGGGGCGGTTCGCCGAGGAGGCGGAGTTCTTCTCCTTCGGCTCCAACGACCTCACCCAGACCACCTGGGGCTTCTCCCGTGACGAAGTGGAGGCCGCGTTCTTCGCGGCCTACCTGGACAGGGCGTCTTCGCCGCCTCACCGTTCGAGACGCTCGACCGTGACGGGGTGGGCAGGCTGGTCCGGATCGCGGTAGAGGAGGGTCGTGCGGCCCGCCCGGATCTGGAGACCGGCGTGTGCGGAGAGCACGGTCCACTTCTTCCACGACGTCGGCCTGGACTACGTGTCCTGCTCACCGTTCCGGGTGCCGGTGGCGCGCCTTGAGGCCGGCCGGGCCGTGCTGGGGAGCACGGGCTCCAGTGACAGCAGGTGAGAAGAGGACCCGTACTCGGGAAGAAGCTCAGCCATGACCCACGACCACGAGCCGGCGCACCGGCGCGTCGACCTCGACCAAGCCGAGGCACTGCGGTTGTTGGGCAGCGTGTCACTGGGAAGGATCGTCTTCACCCAGCAGGCACTGCCCGCCGTCCGTCCGGTCAACCACGTCTTGGACAACGGCGACATCGTCGTCCTCACCCACGAGGGTGCCGCTCTCGCCTGGCAGGCCCAGCAGTCCGGTGGCTCGGGCGTCGTCGTGGCGTACGAGGCCGATGCCATCGACCCCGACACCCACCTCGGTTGGAGCGTCGTCATCACGGGTTTCGCTCGCCTGGTGGACGACTCGACCGAAGTGACCCGCATTCAGGGGCTGTTGTAGCCCCGGGTGCCGGTGGATGGAAGGGGGCAGGCGGTACGCATCCACCCCGAGCTGGTCACCGGTGTCCTGCTCACGGATACGGGCGGCGCGGCGAAGGCGACCGGCTGACGCTCGGTGTGCCCTCGCAAGTGCGGGCGGTACGAGTATCGAATGCGTGCTCCTCCCGCCCGCACCGTGAAACGGCGTACCAGTTCACACGGAGATCCGGCGTCCCGTGACCATGCCGGGTTCGATCCGCAGCCACAGGTCACGCTGACCGCCTGCCCATGGCTTGCTGTGTGCCTTCTCGGCGTAGCGGCGCTGTTGCCGGGGGTCCGTGACCGCCCGCGCGACGCCGCGCACCACGACGCTCCAGCCCCGGCTGAACGCGTCGTCGATCCGGTCGACCTCGAAGGCCACCGGGCGGCCGTCGGCCGACGCCGGTGCTGCGCCGGGCGCTGTCCGGATGACGATCGCCTCGTCCACGACGCTGTAGTTGACCGGCACGATCTCCGGCCCCGTCCCCATGACCACCGCCAGCCGCCCGACTCCGTGCGAGCCCAGCAAGGCCCGGCACTCGCCGGTGGTCAACGCGGTGAAGCGAGGCTCGCGGGCGGCGCGCCCAGGCCCGGGTGGCACGTCGACGGCGCCGCCGGTCGGTCACCGTGGTGCCCAGTACCTCGGCCAGCCGGTGCAGCACGCCGGAGCGGGGTGCGGCGCCGGGATACTCCTCCAGGTATCGCAGGTAGCTGACGGCCAGGCCCGCGCGGGCAGCCGTCTGCCGCCGCGTCAGCCCGAGTCGGGCTCTGCGGGCGGCCAGGCGACGGCCCAGGTCGCCCAGCGGCACCTCCGCCGCCGCACGTGCGCTCGTGTGCTCGGTCATGGCCGTCACGCTCCTTGCCGGTCAGGCCGCGGGAACGGCCACTTCCGCGTGCTGCTCCACGTCGAGCACCACCTTCAGCGCACCGGTCTCGCCTGCCTTGGAGAAGACGTCGTACGCCTCTTCCATGTGGTCCAGCGGGAAGGTGTGGGTGACCAGGTGCCCGGTGGGCAGCCGGCCGGCGGCGGCCATCCGCAGTAGGGTGGGGGTGGAGCAGGTGTCCACCAGCCCGGTCGTGATCGTCACGTTCTTGATCCACAGGTCTTCGAGGTGCAGCGTGGCGGGCCTGCCGTGCACGCCGACATTGGCCACGTGCCCGCCGGGGCGGACCATGCGGGTGCACATCTCGAAGCTCTCCGGCACACCGACCGCCTCGATCACCACGTCCGCGCCGAGGCCGTCCGTCAGGTCGGCGACCAGCTGACCGGGAGCCTCGTGGACGTCGGCGACCGCGTCGGCGCCCAGCCGATGGGCCGCCTCCAGCCTGGCCGGGGCCAGGTCGACGGCGATGATCCGCTCCGGGGAGAACATCCGGGCCGTGGCGATGGCCGCGAGTCCGATCGGACCCGCGCCGACGACGGCCACCGTGTCACCGGGACGCACGTGCCCCTTGAGGACGCCGACCTCGTAGGCGGTCGGGAAGATGTCGGCGAGCAGGACGGCGTCCTCGCCGCGCACGGCGGCGGGCAGCGCGTGGACGGACAGGTCGGCGTAGGGGACCCGGACGTACTCGGCCTGGGTGCCGTCGACGAGGTGGCCGAGGATCCAGCCTCCGCCGCCCCGGCACTGGCCATAGGCGCTCTCCCGGCAGAACCGGCACCGCCCGCAGGAGGTGATGCAGGAGACCAGCACCCGGTCCCCGGGGCGTACGGTGCGCACGTCGCTGCCCACCTCGACGATCTCACCGACCGCCTCGTGGCCGAGCACCGTGCCGGGGCGTACCTCGGGCACGTCGCCCTTGAGGATGTGCAGGTCCGTCCCGCAGATCGTCACCGCGTCGACCTTCACGATCGCGTCGGTCGGTTCCTTGACGGCCGGGTCCGGGACGTCCTGCCAGGACGCCTGTCCGGAGCCGTGGAAGACGAAGCCCTTCATCGCGTCGTTCACCCCTGTTTCGGTCTGTCGCGGGGCCAGCGATCCGGCGCGTACGTCGAAGACGCGGACCGGGCTCCGGCACGGTGCCGTGAAACGCCCCGCGCCTACAGGCTGCGCGGTGGCCGGGAGTCTGCGCTTGGGCCGACCGGCCCTGGACGACGACCGAGCGGTGCTGGTCGATCCCGGCAGGAGCTCCATGGGGACTTACGGCCTCCCCCAGCCCGGAAACCGGGCCCCAGGCGGCCCGTCGTAGGGGCCCGTCGGCCCCTGTGGACGCAGGTCGGACGGAGCCACTGTTCGCAGGAGACACCAGGACGAGGAGGTGTTCCGTGATGAGCACCACGCAGCGGCTGTGGCGGTGGCGGAGCAATCCGCTGCGGCGGCACGAGGACGTCGTCGAGGCCTGGATCGTCCTGGTGGTCTGGGTGCTCGCCGTGCTCGGCGGTGCCCTGGCCGGACTGGTGACGGCCCGCGCCGCCGAACACGAGTACGCGGAACAGCGCGCTCACCGACACGCCGTCCGAGCGGTCCTCGTGTCCGACGCGCCGCGCGACCTCACGACGGACGGGTCGCCGGACGGCCGTGTCCAGGGATCAGTGCGTTGGACGGCACCGGACGGCACCTCACGCACCGGGCACACGCTGGTGGACGGAGGCCTGAAGGCAGGAGGTCGGGTGACGGTCTGGCAGGACGACCGGGGCCGCCTCGTGCTGTCGCAGCCGACGGGCCGGGCCCAGGGCCATGTCGAGGCGGCTCTCTTCGGGGCCGCCGCCGTCCTCGCCGTCGCGGTTCCGGTCTTCGGCGCGGGCGCGGTCGCACGAGTGCAGCTCGACCGGCGCCGCATGACCCACTGGGACCAGGACTGGGATCGCGTGGGACCGCAGTGGGGTCCGAAGCCGGGGTGAACCGTGCCGGCCGAGGTCGAGGTCCATTGCACCCGTTGAGCGGCACTACGGCTCTCCACAGGCAAGCTGGAGGCGAGTTCATGAACGAGTCGCTGTCTCTCGGTCGGATCGCCGGCGTGCGGGTCGGCCTGCACTGGAGTGTTCTGGTCATCGTCGTGCTGGTGACGGTCGCTCTGGCGCGCGGCGAGTTCCCCACCGCCCATCCGGGCCACTCCGCCATCCAGTACTGGGGGCTGGCCGCGCTGACCGCGGTCGTCTTCCTCGCCTCGCTGCTCGCGCACGAGGTGGCGCACGCCGTGGTGGCCCGCCGCAACGGCGTGCAGGTCGACGGCATCACCCTGTGGATGCTGGGTGGCGCCGCACGGCTGCACAGCGAGGCAGCCACGCCGGCCGCGGAACTGCGCATCGCCGCCGTGGGGCCGCTCACCAGTCTGTTGGCCGGTGGTGTTCTCGCCGGCCTCGCCGCGGGGCTGGACGCACTGCACGCCTCGGGGCTGGTGGTCGAGGCAGTCGCCTGGCTGTCCGCGATCAACATCCTGCTGGCCGTCTTCAACGCGCTGCCCGCGGCCCCGTTGGACGGGGGACGTCTGCTGCGGGCGTTCCTGTGGCACCGCACCGGCGACCGGTTGCGGGCCACCCGAGGGGCGTCGGCGGCGGGCCGGGCCCTGGGCTGGTTCATGGTGCTGACCGGCTTCGCGGCCGTACTGCTCGGGCACAACCTGTCCGGCCTGTGGCCCGCTCTGATCGGCTGGTTCCTCATCAGCGCGGCGACCGCCGAGGTCCGCCAGGCCGAACTGCGGGGCGTGCTGGGCGGTGTCCCGGTCAGCCGCGTCATGGCTCCGGACCCGGTCACGGTTGCGGACACGACGACCCTGGCCGACTTCCTGGCCGAGGGACCCTTCGGTCACTACCGGCACTCGGCCTTCCCGGTGCTGGCGGCCGACGGCTCGGTGGTCGGCCTGCTCACCGTGCGACGTGCCCAGGCGGCACCGGTGCAGACCCGTGCGACCACGACGGTCCGCGACGTGATGCACCCTCCCGGCGACATCGTCATCGCCGCGCCCGACGAGCCGGTGCTCGACCTGCTGCCGCGTTTGGAAGCGAGCCCTGTGCGCCGCGCGGTGGTGTTCGACGAGCGGCGCCTCGTCGGCATCCTGACCCTCGCCGACGTCACCCGCGCCCTGTCCTGGCCGACCGCGCCCCCGCCGGGCGGCGCGGCGCCGGCCCGCGCTACCCGAGGCATGCGTGACGCTCGGCTCGGTCGGCATCCCGATGGCGTGACCGCATGTCCTCTATTGCCAGGCGGGTTCGGGTACGACGGCCACTGGGCAGGCCGCGTGGTGGAGGACCCCGTGGGCGACGCGGCCGAGCTGGAGTCCGAAGTGGCCCTGGCGGCGCCGGGCGCCGACGACGAGCAGGCCGGCCCCACGGGAGGCGGCCAGCAGGGCGTCACGAGCGAAGCCCTCGATCGTACGGCGTCGCACGTCCAGGCCGGCCGGAACAGCTCCCAGCGCCTCCTCCAGCAACCCCGCGGCCCGCGCCTCCTGGAGATGGCCCGGCTCGCCGACGATCAGCGGGTGCGGGCGCGGCTCGTGCAACGGCCGGCGCCAGGCCCGTACGGCCTCCAGCGGGACTCCGCGCAGCACGGCCTCCTCGGTCGCGAACCGTACGGCGACCGAGTCCGCCGGCTCCTCGCCCACCCCCAGGACGATCCGGCCGTCATCCCCTCTGCGGACCTGATTGTCGTGGCTGCCGCGCAGCACGATCACCGGGCAGTGCGCGTGCGCGGCGACCGCCAGGCTCACGGAGCCGAGCAGTGCCTCGGCCACCGCACCGCGGCCGCGGCAACCGAGGACGACGGCCAGGGCGCTGCGGCTCTCGCGGATCAGGGCGTATGCGGCTTCCTCGGGCAGGATGTCGGTGGTGACCTTCCGGCCTGGTTGCCGACGGCGGGCGCGCCGCTCGGCGGCCTCGATGACGTCCTCGGCCATCACCTCCTCCGAGGGCTTGCCGAGGTCCTGTGCCAGGGCTGCGCCTTCGTAGCGTTCCCAGAGCGACGCGTACACCAGTCGGAGCGGCGCTCCGCGCACGGCTGCGTCGTCGGCAGCCCACTCCGCGGCTCTCAGGCTCGGCGCCGAGCCGTCGACACCGACGACGATGGGATGGTCCACGAACTCACCGAAGGCCCGTGCGGCTGATGCCTTCATGGGTTGTCTCCTCGGGGGGCTGCTGCTCAGGTGTGTGCGACGACCGCGACGGGGGCGGCGATGTGGTGGAGGGCGGAGTGGGTGACGTGGCCGATGCGGGCCCCGAACGGGCCGGTGCGGATGCGTCGGCCGACGACCACGAGGGAGGCGTCGCGGGAATCGTTGACGAGGACCTGCGCGGCGCTGCCGCATCGGCTCGCCTCGATCACATCGACCTCGGGGAACTTCTCCCGCCAAGGACGCAGCACCTTGCCGAGGAGCGACGCCTGCCCGCGGGCGAGTGAATCGTGGAATGCGGCGTCCGTCGGGAAGCCGTGGAAGGAGGTCGGTGGCTCCGGCCAGGCCTGGACGGCTCGCAGGGCGGCTTTCCGGCGGGCGGCTGCGTCGAGGGCGAACTCCAGCAGTGTGTCGTCCGGCTCACCGACGTCCAGGCCGAGCACGACCGGACGGAAGGGAGCCGCTGCGGAGGGCACTCCCGCCGGGTCCATCCGGTGCTCGTCGGCAGCCTGCTCGCCCGCCCGCACCAGTACCACCGGGCGCTCGGCGCGGGCCACGACGCCCAGGCTCACCGAGCCGACCACGAAGCCGCCGAGTCCGCCGAGGCCCCGCGAGCCCAGCACCAGCAGTTCGGCGTAACCGGCCGCTTCGCACAGGACGTCGGCCACGGTCCCCGTGAGCTGCTCGGTGGTCACTTCGATGCCGGGGTGGCGGAGCCGGATGCCGTCCGCGGACTCGCGTGCCAGCTGTTCGGCCCAGTGCCGGTAGCTGTCGAGATCGAGCAGGGGGGTACGGGCCACGTAGCGGGGCGTCGGCTCCTGCACGTGCACGATCTTCAGTGGCAAGCCGCGCAGCAGCGCTTCGCGCGCCGCCCACTCGGCCGCGCCACGGCTCTCCGGTGAGTCGTCGAGGCCCACGGTGACCGTTCGGGACATCGTCTCCACCTCCCGGTCCGGAGTGACTGATATCAGCGTGCCGGTGTCCTGCCGCCCGCAGCAGGGGCCACACGGCCCGGTCCGGGGCCGACCGGACCTCCGCCAGGTCACGACGGAGGAGCCGCTCCGGGGCCGGGTGGCCCCTGGCAGGCCACTGCCCTCGCGGCACACCCTGGAAGGAGCTCGATGTAACAAGCGGCGTTCTTACGGAGTCACCATGTACGGCACCCCGCACACCGTCAGCGACGTCATGACCCAGACGGTGGCCGCCGTCGGCCGACGGGCTCCCTTCAAGGAGATCGTGCAGCTGATGCAGGACTGGCAGGTCAGTGCCCTGCCCGTCATCGAGGGCGAGGGCCGGGTGGTCGGCGTCGTCTCCGAGGCCGATCTGCTGCCCAAGGAGGAGCTCCGGGACGACGCCGACGCGGGCTACCTCCAACTGCGTCAGCCCGTCGACGTGGCGAAGGCCGGCGCTCTCACCGCCGGAGACCTCATGTCGTCCCCCGCTGTCACGGTTCCGGCAGACGCCACGCTCGCCGAAGCCGCGCGCACCATGGCGCGTGAGGGGATCAAGAGGCTGCCGGTGGTGGACGGCGCCGGCTTGCTGGCGGGCATCGTCAGCCGGGCGGACCTGCTCACGGTGTTCCTGCGCGCAGACGAGGACATCGCCGAGGAGGTCCGGCGCGAGATCACCTCGTATCTGTGCGCACCACCGTCGTCGGCTGTGCGGGTGGAAGTGGACGACGGTGTGGTGACGCTGACCGGCCGGATCCGTGACCCGGCCGTCGTCCCCGTGGTGGCGCGCCTGGTCAGGGCGGTCGAAGGCGTCGTGGACGTGGAGTTCGACCTGACCCGTGACGGCGGGGCGCAGCAGCGACAGAGAGGCTGATGCCGTCCGCTGACTGGGGCCGGTCGGCCCTGGTGCAACCGGCGTCCACCGTCGATGATCGATTCTCCAGGCAGTCGGCAGCCGTCCGCGGAATGAGGTCGCCATGGCCGAGACACGTACCTTCAGCGCGCAGAGCCCGATCCGCGTGTTCCTGCTCGACGATCACGAGGTGGTTCGACGCGGGCTGACCGACCTCCTCGACGCGGAGCCGGACATCTCCGTGGTCGGTGACGCGGACACGGCCGAGCACGCGCTGACCCGGGGCCCGGCTCTGCGCCCGCACGTCGCCGTGCTCGACGTCCGCCTCCCCGACGGCGACGGAATCACGGTCTGCCGTGAACTGCGCGACCGGATGCCGGACCTGGCGTGCCTCATGCTGACCTCCTTCGATGACGAGGAGGCCCTGCTGGACGCCATCATGGCCGGAGCCTCCGGATACGTGCTGAAGCAGATCAAGGGCTCCGGCCTGGTCTCGGCGGTGCGCACCGTCGCCTCGGGCCAGTCGATGCTGGACCCGGCGACGACCGCACGGCTCATGCGGTCCCTGCGGTCGGACCCGGCCGAGGTCCCCTCGCTGCCCCCTGAACTGGCCGGACTCTCGCCCCGGGAACGCGACATCCTTGCGCTTATCGGTGAAGGTCTGACCAACCGGGAGATCGGCGGGAAGCTGTATCTGTCGGAGAAGACCGTCAAGAACCACATCTCCCGGCTGCTGGCCAAACTGGGCGTGCAACGCCGGGTGCAGGCGGCGGTCCTCGCTTCCCATCTGGACCAGCATGGATCCCCCAGCGCGGAAGACCGCTCCCGCAGCTGAGAGCGCCGGCGGCGATCACCATGTCCGACGTCACCACCACCGACCTCTACGAAGTGACCATGGCCCTGTCCTACCTCAGGGAGGACATGCGGGCGCCCGCCATCTTCAGTCTCTTCGTCCGTGACCTCCCGCCCGGCCGGGGCTTCCTGGTCGCCGCGGGGCTGGAGTCCGCCCTGGACTTCCTGGCCGACTACCGCGTGGAACGGGAGGACGTCGAGGAATTCGCGGACGCCCTGCACCGCCCTGTCCAGGACCTCGAACCGCTCCTGGGTCTCTCCTTCGACGGTGAGGTGCGCGCCGTACCGGAGGGCCGTCTGGTGTTCGCCGGTGAGCCGCTGCTGGAGGTGACCGCCCCGCTGCCGCAGGCGCAACTGGTGGAGACCTACCTGCTCAACCAGTTGTGCCACCAGACGGTGGTCGCGTCCAAGGCGGCGCGCTGCGTCCTGGCCGCCGCCGGACGGCCGGTCGTGGACTTCTCGCTGCGCCGCACCCACGGCCCGTGGGCGGGCCTGCAGGCCGCCCGACTGGGTGCCCTGGTCGGGTTCGCGGGCACGAGCAACGTCGCCGCGGCAGTGGCGCTCGGCATCCCGGCCTCCGGCACCATGGCCCACTCCTACATCGAGGCGTTCTCCGGCGAGGAGGAGGCCTTCCGCGCCTTCGCTCGCGCCCACCCCGGCCCGGTCACCTTCCTCGTCGACACCTACGACACCGAGGAGGGTGTGCGCATCGCCGCCCGGGTCCTGGCCGATCTGCGGCGCGGCCCCGGCTGCGCGATCCGCCTGGACAGCGGCGACCTCGAAGCACTCGCACGGCGGGCACGCGCCGTCCTGGACGCCGCCGGGCTGGCCGAGGTGCGGATCGTGGCGAGCGGCGGACTCGACGAGTACGGCGTGGACCGGCTGGTGCGCGCCGGCGCGCCGATCGACGTGTACGCGGTGGGCACGCGCGTGGGCGTGGCCGCGGACGCGCCGTTCCTGGACGCCGCGTACAAGCTCGTCGAGTACGACGGCCACCCGGTGATGAAACTGTCCTCGGCGAAGGTGACGGCCCCTGGCCGCAAACAGGTCTTCCGCCGCGCTGGACGGCCCGACGTGATCGCGCTGGCGGAGGAAGACCTTCCGGAGTCCGCTCGGCCCCTGCTGCGCACCGTCATGCGCGGCGGACGGCGGACATGTTCTCGGAAACACTGGCGGGACGCCCGCAGACGCTTCCAGGAGGACCTGGCCGACCTGCCCGTGTCGGCACGCCGGATCCATGACCCCGAACCGGTCCCGCCGGAGCGGTCCGCGGCACTCGAGCGGCTGACCGCCTCGGTACGCGCCGACATCGATGCCCGGCCGGGCTCCGGGCGGCCTGTCGCGTCCACGGGCACACACGCGCGCTGACCTGGTTCGTTGACGGAGGAGGGTCAGCCGGCCCGCCGTGGGGACCAATGGCCCCTGTCAGACCGGCCGGATCGGAGCCTTCCATGGAATCGACGGCGATGGCCCTCCACGCCGCCGGAGGCAGGAGGCTCCTGGGATCGACCACGGCACGCCGGCACGAAGGGAAGACACCGTGACCGCACAACCTCCCGATGTGGAAACCGTCACCGCGCTCGTGGCGGACGCCGCCGCGGCGCCCTCGCTGCACAACGCCCAGCCCTGGGCCTTCCGCTACCTGCGGGACATCGGCGTCCTGCGCCTGTACGCCGATCTGGCGCGCGCACTGCCGCGCACCGACCCCGAACATCGCGGCCTGCACATGGGCTGCGGTGCCGCGCTGCTCAACCTGCGCGTGTCCGCCGCGGCGGCCGGTCTGGCGCCGCTCGTCCGGTTGCTGCCCGAGGCTGCCTACCCGGAACTCCTCGCCGAAGTGCACCTGTGCGGCGGAGGACCGTCCGACGGGGCGCTCGCCCAGCTGGGTCCTGCGATCCGGCGCCGGCACTCCAGCCGACTGCCGTTCCGTGACGATGCGGTACCGCCGGCAGTGAGGGAGAGCCTCTGTGAGGCGGCCGACGCGGAGGGCGCGCAGCTGCTGTTCCCCGGGGCCTGGCACGTGCGGTCGATCCTGGACCTGGTGCGGGACGCCGAGGGCAGAGAAGCGGTCGACCCGGAGATACGCCGGGAGACGGCGCGGTGGACGCGCACGGAGCCGTCGAACACCGCTGGGGCGGCCGACGGCATCTCCGGCGAGGCGTTCGGCCCGCGGCAACGTGGTACCTCCACCCCTGTACGTGACTTCGCCGTCGGCCGGCCGATGCCCGGGCGCGGCTGGGCTCCGTTCGAGAAGAACCCGAACATCGCTCTGCTCGGTACGGCCCGCGACGAGCCGGTGGACTGGCTGTGCGCCGGTCAGGCACTGGAGCGGGTCCTGCTCCGGGCCACCACCGACGGACTCGTCGCTTCGGTCACGTCCCAGCCCCTGGAGTGGCCCGAGCTTCGGTGGGTCGTCCGCGACCCCGTCTCGGCCATGGCACACGTGCAAATGGTGATCCGGCTCGGCTACGGCCCCGCAGGCCCGGCGAGCCCCCGGCGGCCGGTGGCCGACCTGCTCGACGTCCTCTGACCCGCGTCCACCGCGGAGCGAGGAGTGGCCGCATGAAGGTCGTCGAGGTGATGACGGCTCCCCCGGTGTGCGTGGCGTCCCACGTGCCCTTGGCCGAGGCGGCCCGGCGGATGGCCGAGTGCGCCGTCGGCTCCGTCCTCGTGGTCGACGAGGGGACACTGCGCGGCATCGTCACCGACCGCGACCTCGCCGTGCGCGGCGTGGGAGGCGGCCTGTCGAGTCAGGCGCGGGTGGATGAGGTCATGTCATCGCAGGTCGTCTCGGTGGAACCCGGCGACGACCTTCAGAGGGCCTATCTGATGTTCCGCAGCACAGGCGTCCGCCGGCTTCCGGTGCTCGACGGGGGCCGGGTGGTGGGCGTGCTCACGATCGACGACCTCTTCCTCGACGTCTTCCGGCACCTTGCCGACCTGCTCGGACCGGTCGCCTGGAGCGTCCTGCACGAGCCCCCGGGCCCTCCTGCGGAGACGGGGGCATGAAGTCGCCACCGGCTCGACAGCGAACGGCCACCGCGTGCGAGGCCGGGCCGGTGCCGTCACCGCGCCCGGAACAGCGGGACGCCTCGTCCGTCCCCGTGGGCGAGATCATGCTGCCCGCAGGCACCGTGGTCGCCACCGTCGTTCGCGACGGCCGGCCCACCGTTCCCCACGCCGAGGTGGAGCTGATGCTCGGCGACGAACTCCTGCTGGTGTCGCACAAGGCTACGGAGCAGGAGATCCACGCGGCCTTCCAGTGATCCGGGTCCTCACGGCTTCGGGCCGGGATCCGCGTCAGTCCTTCTCGCAACGTACGATCACGACCGGGCAGCTCGCGTGCTGCGACACGTGCTGGCTGACGGAGCCCAGCAGGGCACGCGCGAACCCTCCCCTGCCCCGGCTGCCGACGACCAGGACCTCGGCCCCTTCGGCGGCCCGCAACAGGACGTCGGCCGCGTTGCCGTGCACCACGTGCGTCCGCACCGAGCCGGCCGTGTCGGCGCCGAGCACGTCGGTCAGCTCCTGGCTCATCTTCTGGCGCGTCTCGTCCTCGTCGACGTCCATGTCGACGGCCGGCCCCGACCAGCCGTACAGGCCGGGAAGCTCCCATACCGCGACTGCCTCCACGATGCCGTCGACCAGGCCGGCGTACCGCACGGCCCAGCGCAGGGCCTCGTACGAGGACCGCGACCCGTCCACACCGACCACCACCCGGCGCTCGGAGGCATCCTTGTCCATGCGTCCCACCTCTCCTTCGGCGCGTGCGCCCACCGGGCCGGTCCGTCACTGCTCTCCACGCTGCGGGACCCATCGCCGCACCGCCAGCGATACGCATCCGGCGGCATGACGGGCGACGCTGCCCACAGCGTCCGTAACGCGTCACCCAGCTCTGATCAACCCGCTCCCCCTCCCGATCCCACCGGCTCAGGCGGCGACGGTCGGGGGTGCGCTGGCAAGGCGATGGCCACGCCGACGAGGACGGTCATGACCCCATGGGCGTGGTGGCCGTGGCCGTCTGTCCGGCGGCCCACGCCGCCGACGAGAGCACGGCAAAGGCGACGACCGTCAGGAACGCGCAATCTGCGCTGAAACCGGTCCAGTGGGTGATGGCATTCCTGTCACCCGTCGATATCCGTCGCGTAGGGGTCCTACGGCCCGACCTGCGTGCCGTTCACCCCATGAGCGGACTGTTCCAGCTGCCGGTGCACCGGTGGAGCCGATTCGGCCCGACGGTGGTCACTGCCGTTCCGGTACGACCGCGACGGGGCACTGGGCGTGGTGCAGGAGTGTGTGGCTCACGCGGCCGACCTGAAGTCCGAAGTATCCCGTTCTGCGCCGTGCACCGACGATCACGAGATCCGCGGCCGCCGACCCGTCCACGAGAACCTTGCCGGCCGGTCCTTCGAGCGTCGCCGGTCGCGTCCGGACATGCGGATGCTCGGCGATCGCGGCTCTGAGCAGGGCGTCGACCGCGGCGGAGGCGTGCTCCTCGTAGGTGTCGTCCGGTCCTCCGGCCCGTATCCGGTCGCCGCTCCCGTCATAGGCGGGCCTGCGCCAGGCACGCACCACGTCGAGGACGCAGCCCCGCACCTCGGCCTCCCGGAAGGCGAACCGCACGGCCTGCGTGCTCAGGCCGGCGTCGCCCAGGCCGAGCAGGATCCGCTCATGCGCACCCGCAAGACCCGCCCGGTCGCCCCGGATCACGATCACCGGGCAATGTGCCCGGGCGGCGACCGCCAGCCCGACGGACCCGAGCAGCAGCCCTTTGAGCTCGCCACGGCCCCGCGAACCCGTCACCAGCGCGAAGGCGTCGTCACCCGCACGTACGAGAGCAGCCGCCGCGTCCTGCGGAACGATGTCCGTGCTGACCTTCACCTCCGGGTTGCGCCGTTCGGCGCGGTCGGCCGCCGAAGCGACGATGTGCTCGGCCAGCACCTGCTCGGAGGGCCGTCCGGAACCCACCGAGGGCAGGCCGGCCTCGTAGCGCTCCCACAGAGAGGCGTACACCAGCTTGAGCGGAACCCCATGACGGGCGGCTTCGTCCACAGCCCAGTCGACCGCCGGCAGGCACGCGTCCGATCCGTCCACGCCCACCACCAGAGGAAGTGTCATGGTCCCCACCGCCTTTCATGGGGCCGCCCGCAGCGTGCGGCATGGGGGGTGAACTTCACCGTCGCACCCCGTGGCCGTGGTCGCGAGGGCGCTTCGGCTCAAGCCGGGGGACCTTCGGCCCCACGGGGCTCGTGTTCCTGTCCGTGTGCCTGCTGAACGGAGGCGGCGATCCGGTCGCGACGGTACTGGGCTCGCCCGACCCTTGTACCCCCGGTGATCGAGCAGAGCGTCTCGTTCAGTTCGTGCATCGTCTCCGCGCCGGAAGACCGCGTGGGCGCGGGCGAGGGCTTCTTCGGGGCTGCGCTGTTTTCCGGGGTACCCGAACATGGAGGTTCTGTTCGACATCACCTTTTACGCGGGCCTCGGCAAGTCAAGGTTCGCCGAACTCGCGTCGGCCGGCGACGAGGTGATGGGCCTGCTGCTGCCCGTGGCCCGCTGGCTGCCGCCGAATCCCGACGAAGCGTTCGCCCTGTTGCTGGGCGTTGCCGGCGCCGCGCACGGACCTGCCGTGCTCCTTCGCCAGGCCTGTTCGGAGTGAGAGGCGGCGCCCTCGCCGCCACGGAGGAGAAGGCGGCCCGCACGGCCCGGAACATCACACGGCACCACCACGTCTGAGCGCCTGACCGTGAGGCCCTCCGCACGCACCCGTCGACCCGGCACGGGCCCCGCCGGCCGTTCTGTTGACCGGAACACACTGGAACCGCGCCGGCCGTTTGACTTCCCTGGATGGGAGACGAGTCGTCGGCCGGTGCCACACGGCACCCGGCACCCGGCACCCGGCACCCGGCACCCGGCACCCGGCACCCGGCACCCGGCACCCGGCACCCGGCAAGTAGTAGACGCCGGCGGGGGGCTTCAGGTTCACCGCTGGTCGACCGCAACTGCTTCCCGGGCCGGATTCCCCTCCCACCGCGCCAGAGGCGGCACTTCCTCACCCTTCATCAGGAAAGTGTCGGCGTCGAGCCGTGCCCGGTCGCCGATCCTGGTGCCGTAGTGGACCAGGGTGTTCACGCCCAGGGTCACACCCGCACCGATCGACACGCGATCGCACTTGAATGCACCGTCCTCCTGCGAGTGGCATTGGATGACGGAGTTGGCGTTGAGGATGCAATCGTCTCCGAGGTGGACCAGGGTACGTTCGGTGATGATGCAGCCGTCGTCGAAGACCCGGTGGCCCATCCGTACACCGAGGAGTCGCCAGACCATGGGCTTGAACGGTGTGCCGTTGAACGCGTGCATGTAGTGGTGGGACGAGAGCTTCCAGAAGCGTTCGTGCCGCCAGAAGTCGGGGTCGTAGATCGAGCAGTACAGCGGCTTCACCGGCTGGATCCGTATCACGGTCCGCTCGACCAGCGTGAAGTACACGACGGTAAATACCCAGGTGAGCAGAGAAGCGAGCACGAACGACGCCACGCCGATGCTGTGGTAGAGCTCCACCGCGGCCATGGTGATCAAGGTGAGAACGAAGAAGTGGAACCAGCGCACCAGCAGGTGCATGCTGGCGGTGAGTGTGTTGTGCCTGTTCTTGGCGGCGAGGCGACGGCGCAGCTCGTCACCGTGTGCCAGATGATCGAAGCGGGCGTCTCGCATCACCGAGCGGGGGATCTCGAAACAGGGGGAACCGAGCAGCCCCACGCCTTCCCGCTCCGGCCCGTCGATAGGGACCATGACCTTCGTCGCCAGCAGGCAGTTCTCACCGGTCCGGCCACGTGGGGGGTAGACGATGCGGTTACCGAGGAAGTTGTTCGGCCCGATGAAAGTGGGGTTGAGGCGGAAGGAGGAGCTGGAGAAGTCGACGTTGATGATGGACAGTCCATCGGCGATCATCGTGCCTCTGCCGACCGTGCTCAGCTGTGGGATGTCGTGCTTGACGAGCGAGCCGAAGTTCGACCCGGTCTGCTGGACCCGGCACAGGTCGTAGCCGACGCCTTGCAGGTAGTGCACGATCGCGGAACTGTCACCGAACAACGTGGTGAAGAACTTCACGTTGGTCAGCCGTGTGATCGCGCGTTGGAGGCTGTGGTGGATGCCGTAGAGCGGGTACGTTCTGCCGGGCTCGATCGCGAGGCTGAGCAGCCGGGGAAGGGTGCTCACCAGAAGCAGGGCCGCCACGATGCCGCCGAAGAAAGCCACCAGTGACGCGACGAGCGCCTCGACGTAGAACGCGGGATGGGTGAAGGCCAGCGGTCCCGGCGTGAACACCGCGTTCAGCCGGGGCACCGCTGTCAGCACGAGGCTCACACCGGCCAGCGTCAAAGGAAGGTAAACCAGCACCAGACCGAGCAACTGCGACAGGCTGTAGAGCACCCTGCGGCGGGCGCTGCACGCGGCGGGCTCGACGGCGCGGAAGTCCGTGGTCGTCGGCTGCGCCGGCGTGCCGTGCCATGACTGACCGGCCGGGATCGTCTGCCCTGAGTGCAGAGAAGAGGCATGGCCCAGCTGGGAGTCGTCGCCCATCGATGCCCCGATGTCGATGACGGCCTGCTCGCTGACCGTCGCGTTCCTGCCGAGCACGACGTGCCCCGTCTCGATCCAGCCGCCCTCCGCCCGGTAGCAGGCGATCAGCGCGTCCTTGCGGACGACCGTGCCGTCCCCGATGGACAGCAGGTCGGTGCAGACGGGCACGGTGCGGGTCAGGATGGTGACGCCTTTCCCGATGTGCGCGCCGAGCGCCCTGAGGTACAGCGCGTAGAGCGGTGACCCGGTGAACAGACGCACCGGACTTGCGCGGATGAGGGACTTCACGCACCAGAAGCGGAAGTAGGCGGCGCTCCATATGGGGATCTTGCGCGGGGTGAAGCGGCCGACGAGCATCCACTTGGCGGCGATGGGCAGCGCGCAGCCACCGAGGAAGAGCACCGCACTGCAGAGGACCGCCCGCAGATAGACGCCGACCGTGCCCGTGCCATCCACGGTCCACTCGTAGCCGAGGACGGTGATCGTGGCGCCGAGTGCCGAGAACAAGAGGAAGGCCAGGAGCTGTGCGGTCCCGCAGAGCGCGTGCTGCCGCGGGCCTGACGCAGGTCGGGGGACTTCTTCGGAGGCGAGGTCGGGCCCCGCCGGGACGGGCGAGGAAGTTCGCGTGGGTGTCGGCGCGGCTGCCGGTGACTGGACGTTCCCCGCGGAGCGGGGGAACGCGGCGGCCAGGGATCGCACCGTCGAATGCCGGTAGATGTCCTTCATCGACACAGTCGGAAGGTCGTCGCGTTTGCGCACGCGGGCACAGAATTGGGCCATCACCATGGAGTCGGCGCCGAGCTCGGAGAAGAAGTCGCCCTCCACCGGTACCCGCTCGATACCCAAGACCCCGGCCAGGACACCGGCCAGCTGTCCTTCGGTGTCGGCGGCGGACGCGTCGGTCGGGGAGTCGGCCGTGCCGCCGGTGGTGGCGGGTGCCCGTGCCGGGACGCTGTCGGTGAAGGCGGCGGCCAGGCCCCGGATCGAGGGGTGCTGGTAGATGTCCTTCATCGACACAGTCGGAAGGTCGTCGCGTTTGCGCACGCGGGCACAGAATTGGGCCATCACCATGGAGTCGGCGCCGAGCTCGTGGAAGAAGTCGCCCTCCACCGGTACCCGCTCGATACCCAAGACCCCGGCCAGGACACCGGCCAGCTGTCCTTCGGTACCGGCCGCTCGGTCAGGCGTCTCGGCGGCTGGGGTTTCGGAGCCCATCTTCCCATCGCCTCCTGTCAGGTCCGTGTTCAGTGGGCGCTGTATACCGTCGTTCTCAGGCTCGGCACGGCGGGAGTTCGGGCAGTCACGGAACGTGTCCAGGAGTTGTGTTGGGTGCTCCTCTGAACAGGTCCCGTCCGATCGCCGGCCGGCCGACCAGCGCGCGCGGCAGCCGCCAGACCACGCTGCGGAGGTCCAGGGTGGCGGGGGCGAGAACCAAACTGGTCGTGGACATAGGCGTAAGAAGGTCGTTCGAGGCCGGTGACGTAGATGACGTGGCCCCGAGGTGGGACCTCTCCCATGTTTCCAGGTTGCTGAGAAGATCGCCGCTTCAACCGCCCGGCAGGTGTCCGTAGCACCCCCGCCGATCGGCGGTGATCGGTGGCCAGGTGGTTGGGGGTCTGGCCCAATAACCATGCAGCACCCGCATCCCGATCTCGCGTCTGGGCCGCTGAAGCTTCCATAGGTGATCAATCGGACACTCCAGGGGGTGGTGCTTCGGCTGCCCCGGCTTCTGCAGGGCAGGGTGTCGCCGACATGCCGACGGCGGAGCCCGGGTACGTGGCTCCCGTCGTGCACATTGCGCCGTTCGGCCTGCCTCCGCAGCCGGTTCGCCCCTCCTCGTATGTGCCGACGCGGCCCGAGGCGGCCCCCGCTGCCGTGCCGCTCATCGCCCACCAGGAACTGCACCCAGGTGAGCCGCGGACGATCGGCGACTACCAGCTGCTCGGCCGGATCGGCGCCGGGGGAATGGGCACGGTCTACCTTGCCCGGCGAGAGGGAGCAGCGACGCAGGTAGCGCTGAAGACCATCCACCCCGAACTCCAGGGCAACGTCGATCTGCTGCGCCGATTCCAGCGCGAGTCCGAGGTGCTGTCCATGGTCTCCGGTGTCTACACAGCCCGCGTCCTCGACTCCGGCATCGACGCCGGACGGCCTTACTTGGTCATGGAGTTGCTGGACGGGCGACCTCTCGACGCATACCTGGGGGAACAGGGGCCGATCCGCACCCCCGACGCACTGCGGGCGCTGGCGCTCGCACTGGCCGTGGCGTTGTCCGGAATCCACCCGCTGGGCCTGGTCCACCGCGACCTCAAGCCCGCCAACATCATGCTGACCACGGCCGGCCCACGCCTGCTCGACTTCGGCATCGCGGATCTGTTGGACGGCACCAGGCTCACCCGCACCGGCGCCGGACCGGGGACCCTGGCGTACATGGCGCCGGAACAATTCGGAGAGGAGCGCGTCGGGCCGGCCGCCGACGTGTGGGCATGGGCCTGCTGCGTCATCTGCGCTGCACACGGCACCAGTCCGTTCGCGGCGACCAGTCCAGGCGCGGTGATCCGCCGAATCGTGGACACCGGTCCCGAGCCTGCCGCGCTGACGGCGGTGCACGCCCTCGCCCCGGAGCTCGCAGCCGCCGTCGGACGGGCACTGATCACCGACCCGGCGGGCCGACCGGCGGACGGCACGGCCCGGGTGAACCTGCTCACGTCCCAAAAGAATCCTCTTCGCGAGCCGGTGGAGGAAGTCGCCGCGGCTGCCCCGCGGCGAGGCCCTCGCCCGGGCGGACGGCGGCAGGACGGAACGCGGCCGGACGGGACTTGAACGGACGCATTCATCGAACGCTCCCGCCACCAGCACAGTCCCGGACCTTGAACGCCTGGCGCGGCAGCTGCTCGATGTGAAACTGGTCCAAGGCGGAGGCGAGGGAAAGACCCCGTACGACGCATCCTCGCTGGCCCGTCTTCTGGCCGAAGCGGACAGACGGCGCCCCCGCCAGATCGACACCAACCCGGCCCACAGCCTCGACGGCTGGGCGGAGCCGGTCGCCCGCCCTGTGTTCGTCGAGCTCCCCTGGTCTGCCGAGGGCAAGCCGCGGCGCGCAGCTCGTCCGCGACCTTCCGCCGGGTCTGCGCAGCGTCCAAGTACCGAAAGTCTCCGGCCGGTAGTTCTTCGTGGCCTGGCCCCTCGTACAAGTGGCCAATTATACGCCCCTTTGTGGCGAGCACGTCCGAGATGCGTCATCCGGACCGCATGGGCTCGACGGGGCCAGTTTCGGCCTTCACTTCGCTTCGCACGTTTTTTCGGTCGCCATTCTCTGAGTGCCGGAGAATAACGCGGATCACGATGGACGCGAAGGGTTCTGCTGGTGGCAGCGAGACTCCAGGGATAGGATATCGCGCGCTGCACGCGATGGCGGTCGGTGACGTCGGGGGGCGAAGGCACTGTGATTGAGCTGGAAGAACACGCGACCGGGGCGGTCCTGCCTGAGGTCGTGAACGCACGTTTGCTCTTCCTGACCTGCGGCGCTTACAACTCACCCACAATTTCCTCGCATGATCACCGCAAAGCGGTCCACGCACCAGCAGTGGGCACCTTTTCTTCCGTGCCGTTCGCTTCGTTTTCACGACAAGAGAAGTGTGGAGTGTGATGCCATGAACCGACTCGGCAGAGACACGCGCCGGTTACCCTGGAAGCTCGCGGAGCCGCCGACGCGCATAGCGTTATCCGTTCTTTTGCTGGCAGGCGGCGCCGTAGGAGCGACGGCCGGACCGGCCTCCGCCTCGGCCGCAGACGGCACGCTGACGGTTCAGGTGCTGCGCGACTTCTTCGGCACCGGCGTGATCAACACGACGATGGACGTGCCGCAGCGGGGCATGAAGGTCAAGGTCTCCGACCCCGAGGGGCACGTCGTCAACGGCGTCACGGATGCCACCGGAAAGGTCGTGGTTCCGCCGTCGACCGTGCTGAGCGGCGGCCGGTACCGCGTCGACGTCAGTGTCCCGGCGCCGTACGACGGCTATCTGCGGGCGGCGCCCGCGTCGACGAGCGAGAACCACTTCGACAGCTTCACGTCGTTCGTGGACGTGTCGGACGCGAAGAACGCCTCCGTGGTGACGGGGGTGTGGGATCCGGCCGACTACGCGCTGCCGGACTCGCGGTACTTCGTGCCGGTCCACAGCGGCGCCAACAGCACCGACAACCGGGCGTTGGTGGCGTTCGGGACGAAGGTCCGGGGCACGTGTCCCACCGATGTGGCGTGCCCGGCCACGCTGGCCACGCAGGACCAGGTGGGCACCACGTTCGGGTTGGCGTACGACACGAACCGGACCCGGCTGTTCCAGAGCGCGTTCGCCCGCCGGTACGCCCCGTACGGGCCGCAGGGCGGAGGTGCGATCTACACGGTGCCGGTCAACGGCTCGGGTGCGCCGAAGCTGTTCGCGCGCGTACCCGAGGCCACGGTGACGGCGCACGACACCGCCAATATGATCAAGGATGCCGGGTTCACCGACGCACCGGGCAAGGAAAGCATCGGCGGCCTGGCCCTGTCGGAGGACGGTTCCACGCTGTACGCGGTGAACCTGCGGACCCGCAGCCTGGTGAGCTTCGACGCGACAGGGGCCACCGCCGCAGCGCCCAAGTCGACGGTCCCGATCCCGGATCCGGGGTGCGCGAGCCCCGACGACTGGCGGCCGTTCGGTCTCCAGGTCCACAACAACACGCTGTACGTCGGCGGCGTGTGCAGCGCGGAGAGCACGCAGCAGCGCGCGGACCTGAAGGCCTACGTCTCCACCTACGACGGCAAGCGGTTCACCACGGTACTGAGCCACCCGCTCACGTACGAACGCGGCAGCGTCTTCGGTTCCGGCGACAAGGCCACCCACTGGAACCCGTGGAACACCGGCCTGGACACGTGGGACGACCGGAAGGCGGGCAACGTCTTCATCGACCCGCAGCCGGAGCTGTCCTCCCTCGCCTTCGGCCGCGACGGCTCGATGATCCTGGGCTTCCGCGACCGGTTCATGGACGTGCTCAGTTGGGGAGGGCTGGACCCCCGCCCGGGGAACGACACGGCGGAAAACGGCATGTCCGGTGGTGACATCACCATGGCCTGCGCCACGCCCACCGGTGAGTACCAGTGGGAAGGCACCGGGAGCTGCCCCAACCACGCCACCCCCGCCAACAGTGGCGGCCAGCCCGCCGATGTCGTCGAGTACTTCCCGGGCGACTCCTTCGCCAACGCGCATCAGGAGACCGCGCTGGGGTCGGTGGCCTACATCCCCCAGCAGCAGTGGGTCGTCAGCACGGAGTTCGACCCGGTCGTCAACGTCGCGACCTCGGGGACCGGGTACCACGACATCACGACCGGTGAGGGACCGGGCAACAACCCGACCGCCAACGGCTTCCAGTTCGTCAGCCGGGAACAGGGCGGGTTCGGCAAGGCCGGCGGGCTCGGTGACATCGCGTACGCCGCGGCGAACGCGCCGATCCAGATCGGCAACGTCGTGTGGTTCGACGGCGACCACAACGGGATCCAGGACCCGGGGCACGTGCTGCTGCCGGGTGCGACGATCAACCTGCTCGACGAGGACGGCAAACAGGTCGCCACGACGAAGACCAATGCCGCCGGCGAGTACTATTTCGGTGGTGTCGGCGCCGCGTACGAGCTCACACCGGGCGCGAAGTACACGGTGCAGTTCAACGTGTGCACCGCGGACACCAGCCAGGTGCCCGAGCAGCCCCCGGCGAGCCGGCTGAGGTTCACGCTCCCGCGGGCCGGTGCCGACCGTGCGCACGACTCCAACGTGACCCCGCCGACCAGCGGACCGTTGTGCAACGGCTACGCGCCCGTCACGGCGCCGGAGAAGCCGGGCGGGGTCGACCACACGATCGACGCCGGGGTGTACATCTGGAAGAAGGCGCCGACGCCGACTCCCACCCCGACGCCGACGTCCACCTCGAAACCGACGCCGACGCCGCCCGGGGGCTCCACGCCTCCGTCGCCCGCGCCGTCTGCCAACCACCCGGCCCCGGCCGGTGGGGGCGGGGGTTCGATGGCGAACACCGGTACGTCCGGGCTGGCGGAGATGATCGGCCTCGTCGGTCTGCTGGTGGGTGCGGGCGTGGTCATCGCGTTCGTGGCCCGGCATCGTCGCGCCCGGCAACACTGAACAACCGCACAACAGTGATCCGCCCATCCGCCATCCGGACGGCGCGGACGGGTGGATCACGTCACGGCCGGTCCACGAGGGCCGGCCTTGGCGTGGTCCGCCACCGGACTGCCGAGTGCCGCCGCGAGGCCGCGGCGGCAGGACGGCTGGTGAGGGAAGGATGAAGCGGAGAGTGTCAGCGTCGAACCGCGTGCGGAGCGTGAGGACCCGGCGAGCCCCTCAGGGCCGTCCGGCCGGCCGGCGCCGATGGCCGCGGTCGCGCCGGGGCGCGGCCGTCATAGGCGTCGTGGCCGTCGCCATGGCCGCCTTGGCCGCGTTCCTGCTCGCCGACGGCGGCTCCGGCGCCGGCGGTCCGCGCTCGCTGACGACGGATGAGGCGAACCGGCTGGCGATCACGCGATTCCGTAACTACCAGGCGCAGGGCCGCGCGGTGACGATCACCGTGCCGGGCACCGCCGGCGGGCTGACCGTCACCGGGTCCGTCGACTATCGGCGCAAGGTGGGGTACGGCGTGGTGCACGGCACCGGGCGCGACCGGTCCAGCGACGGGCTGATCCAGTGGACGCCCACCTCGGTGCACGTCCTCCCGATGGCGGACGCCCCGGCGCACGCACCCGCGTCGCCGCCCCGCTCGGGCTGGTACGACCGTGGGCTGCTGGCGTCCGGCAGCGCGCTGGACACCTCCCTGTCCATCGCGCTCGGTCTCGGCGGGGACCGGCCGGACAACGCCGAACTGCTGCCGCAGAACGGCGCCGCCTGGTGGGGGCGGGAGCAGGTGGACGGGCACCGGGTCGACGTCATGACCGGGCCGTCCTCCCCCGACCGCTCCGGTACGGCGGGCAACGTGCGTTACTGGATCGGCTCCGACGGCACCATGTACCGGGTCCGCGTCAGCGTGGGTTCGCAGCCGGAGCCGGTAGTCATCGATTTCGACACCCACAAGTACGTGCCGGTCAAGCCGGTACCCGGCACCACCCCGGCCCGGTAGCCGCTGATCAGGACGTCTGCACCCGCGCGTGCGCGGCGAGCAGCGACGCCGGCGGCACCCGGATGCCCTCCGTCTTCGGCAGGGCCGGGACGGGCGGGACAGCGGTGGGGCCCGCGGTGGCGGCGTCGGGAAACTGCGGTTGCGGAGCGGGCGCCGCGACCCCGGTGAACGGGATGCCCCCGGGTGCCGTCGGCGCCGTCCAGGTGCCGGCCGGCGAGGAGGACCGGGCCGGAACCGGGCAGGCCGCGGTCGTCGTGAGCCGGGCGGGCACGGTGGTGCGCAGATCGTTGCCCCGCAGGCAGTTGGCCCGTCCCCGCGTGGCGGTGGGGAACGTCCAGCCGACGTCGACGCCGTTGCCGGTGAACGTGTTGTCCACGATCTGGTTGCCGACCGGAGGTATGTCGGCGGTCGCGGTGATCACCAGCCCGGCGTTGCTGTTGCCGGCGATGCGGTTGCGGATGAACCTGTTGTCACTGCCGCCGTCGATGCCGACGCCGGTGCCCCACCCGCCGTCGGCCTGCTCCGGGGTGGCCGTCTGCTGGTTGGCGGCGATCAGGTTGCCGGCGATGACGGAGCCCTTCTGCGGGAGCAGTTTCTCCTGGTGGTCGGAGTTGGTGGTGAGCCCGACCCGGTTGCCGACCAGGCGGTTGCCGACCACGTACATGTGCTCGCTGGCGTTGGTGCCTTCGTAACCGACCGCGTTGAGTTCGGCGACGTTGTCCCGCACCACGATGTTGCAGGGCTTGCACTGGCCGACGTAGATCCCCGAGTCGGCGCCGCCCGACGCGTACGAGTGCTCGATGACACCGTTCCGGGCGGAGAACGCGTAGATGCCGTACAGACCGTTGCGGGTCGCGGTCACGTGGGAGACCAGGAACGACTTCAGGAAGGTGACGGGCTCGTCGCCGGTGTCGTAGCCGCCGCTTCCCCCCGGCAGTCCGGCGGCCGCCTTCGCCGAACCGGTGACCAGGACCCCGTTCTGTGTGTTGTTCCGCACGGTCAGGTTCTCCACGGCTACCCCGGGCGCCGAGACGACGACGCCGTTCGGCTGCCGCAACCGCCCGTCGATGACGACCTTGTCCCGGGACAGACCGCGAAGGGTGATGCGTTCCGTGCCGATCCGCACCGACTCGTGGTACACGCCCGGCGCGACCAGCACCAGGTCACCGGGCCGGGCCAGGGACACCGCATCCGAGATCGTCGGGGCGTCGGCAGGTACTCGGATGGTCACCTGCGCACCGGCCGGACGCCGGCCGTTGCTTGATCCGCCATCGCCGCCGCAGCCTGCCACCAGTGTCAGCGCGCCCACTGCCGCTGCCAACACACGAAGAGCTAATCGAGGCATGATCCCAGTCTGGCATGACGTCCAATTCGACGCCGGAATCGCGGGTTTGACCGGCACTCACGCTTCGGGTGTGGCACTCTGCACCCCATGCGCCGAGCCGATCATCACCCGTCACGCCGCAGGTTCCTCGATGTCACCGGCGCCATGATGGCCGCGGGTCTGACCGCCGGGTGCACATCGGACTCCGCCCAGCCAGGCCGGCACGCCCCTGCCCCAGGGGCCACGCCGACGCCGGTTCCGGCGACGGGCCGTCATCAGGCGGGCATCACACTTCCCCAGCCGGCCCAACCCCACCTGCTCGCCGTGGTGGCCGACCTCGACGCCACCGCGGCGCCCGGGCCGTTACTGGCCGAACTCGGCCAGGCCATCCGCGCACTCACCGCGGGGACCGACACACGGCTGCTGGGACTGCCGCCGGGCGACCTCACCGTGACCGTCGGCGTGGGCCCCCGGCTGGTGCGCGCGGCCGGAGCCTCGCTGCCCGGCGCGGCCGACCTCCCGCGATTCTCCCGCGAGCGGATCGCCCGGCAAGCACGCGGCGGTGACCTGCTGTTACAGATCTGTGCCAGCGACGCGGTGCTCCTGCCGGTCGTCGCCGCCGCGCTCCTGGACCACGCCGGTGACCGCGTCCACGAACGCTGGCGGCAGTCCGGACACCGCGGTACGAACGTGTCCGTCGGCAACGGCCTCACCGCGCCGCGCAACCCGCTCGGTTTCATCGATGGCATCGTGGGCCCGCACACGACCGCCGAACAAGAACGCGACCTGTGGCTGGCCGGGCCCCCCGAGGTCGCCGGCGGCACCCTCGCCGTACTGCGGCGTATGGAACTCGACCTGCCGCGGTTCGCCGCCCTGTCCGTAGCCGAACAGGAAGCGGTCATCGGGCGGCGCCGGGCCAGCGGCGTCTCCCTCTCCGGCGGCACCGCCGCCTCGGGCCCGGAACTCGGGGCCAAGACGCCGGACGGGCGCTATCTCGTCCCCGCGGACGCCCACGTGCGCAGAGCGCACGCCACCGTGGTCGGGGTCGGCCTCATGCTCCGCCGCTCCTACAGCACCGACCAGCCCGCCACCGGCCTGCTGTTCACCAGCTTCCAGAACGACCTGCGGACCTTCACCGCCACCCTCACGCACATGGAGACCTCCGACGCACTGCTGCCCTTCACCACCACGACCGCGAGCGCGACATTCCTGATCCTCCCCGGCTTCGATCGGCAACACCCGCTCGGTTCCCAGTTGTTCGGCTGATCACGGCTCGGCCGCTTACTCCGCCGGTGACCGGGGAACGGAGCACAGGGCCGCGACGCTGCGCTGCTCTCGGCCCTCCCGGGGTCCGCCGCCCGCCTTGCCCACCTTGGCCATGGAGACGATCGCCCAGCCCGGGTCCGGGTCCAGCTCCTTGGAGAGCCCTTCCAGGTCAGAGGCCCGGAACTGGTGCGCGGCCAGGCCCATGGCCTGGGCCTGAACAGTCATGTGGGCAACGGCCTGGCCGAGGTCGCGGTCCGTTGAACTCGGAGTAGAGCAACTGCGTGTCATCGACGCACCGGCGCGTCAGCGTGACGAGGAGCAGGCCCGCATCCGTCGCCCAGCGGGCCGGGCTCGGCGCGAGGTGCGGGAGCACCCGGTCGTGCTCCGGCTCACCGGCCGCTGCCGATGAGGAAGCCCCACGGCTGGGAGTTCCCCGCCGACGGTGCCCACCGCGCGGCTTCCAGCAGCAGACCGAGGGCGTGGGATGCCGGTGCGGTTGACATAGAGGATCGCGTTGACGATCTCCCGCAGGTCGTGGACCCGGGCTGCCGTTCCGGGCCCAGTCCGTCTCGCCCACCAGGCGGTGAAGACTGGCTCGATCAGGGCCCAGCGGGCATCCCTAACTACCAAGCACGCGGATCAGATGCCCTCTTATGGAGCGGGGCAAAGGGGTCAGTGGTGGCATGGGTCTCGTACGGGCCATCTCCGGGGCTCTTCCCGATCCTGCATCCGATATGGGTCGCACCTTCGAAACGGATCCGCGAACTCGTCCGCCCCGACGTCCTCATCCTCGACGATTTCGCCATGCGACAGCTTTCCGCAGCCCAGGCCGACGACCTCTACGAACTCGTCTCCGAGCGGCAGGGACGCTCGCTGATCATCACCAGCAACCGGGCGCCCAGCGACTGGTATCCCCTCTTCCCCAACCCCGTCGTCGCCGAGTCCCTCCTGGACCGGCTCATCAACACCAGCCACCAGGTGATCATGAACGGGCCGAGCTATCGGTGGATGGCGTTGCGGAACTGCTCGGGCAGATCGACTTTCCGGCCCTCCTGGCCGACCTGCCGACAGACGAAGCCGAGGCCGCCGCCTTGATCGGCAACGGCGCAGACAAGATCGTCGGTGGTCCGGCCGGCAGCCGGGACGCGGCCCGGCGGGCCGCGGGCACGGACGGCCAACGGCACGCGGACGGGCAGCGGCACGCGGGCTGGACAGCGGCAGACGGCGGCGCCCAGGGAGGCGGGGGCGGACGGTGGAGGGGCCGGACCGTGCGCGGCACGGC